>DASQDS010000798.1:0-5039 GCA_035634075.1 Pilimelia sp.
GACCAGGCCCCGCTCGGCGCGCGCCGCGCACAGCTCGGCGAGCTTCGCGTACGCCGCCTTGCCGATCAGCGCGGTCAGCTCGGGGCCGTAGGAGGCGTACATCGGCTCCGTGCCGACGTGCGCGTCCGGTGACGACGTGCACCACCAGTCGAGGTCGTGGCCGCCCGCGCCCCAGCCGCGCCGGTCGAACTCCGCGAGCACCGACACCAGCACCTTGCTGCCGTCGGGCCGGGTCACCCAGTCCTGGTCCCGGCGCACCGGCAGCTGCCAGCAGACGTCCGGCTTGTACTCCAGCGGGTGGGCGCCGTCCCGCAGCGCCTGGGCGTGCAGCGCGCAGCCCCCGCCGCCGGGGAAGTCGGCGTCGTTGAGGAACACGCACGGCCCGTCGGCGTCCCGGGTGGCGGTGCGCCGGGCCGGCTTCTGCCCGTCGATCGAATCCATCTCCGTATAGGCGGAGAAGCCGCGCCGGTAGTGCTGCCACGTCGCCGGGCTGAGCCGCTTGGCGGCCCGGCGTACCCGCTTCTCGTCGTCCGCGTCGGTGAAGAACGCCCCGTGCGAGCAGCAGCCGTCCGCGGCCCGGCCGGCGACGATGCCGTGGCAGCCGCGGCCGAAGATGCACGTCCACCGCGACAGCAGCCAGGTCAGGTCGGCCCGGACGAGGTGCGCGGGGTCGGCGGGGTCGACGAACTCCAACCACTCACGCGGGAAGTCGAGGCCCACCTCCCGCGAGCGGGGATCCGACGGGTCTTCGACCAGGACGCGTAGAAAGTGCGGTTCGCGGGTCTTGGGAGGGCTTGCCACCGGGCCAGCGTACAAGGCTCGGATCGGTCAGCCGGTGGTGAGCTTCCCCGGATCCGCGGCGTAGACGGTCATCCAGTGCGGGCGCAGCCGGTAGTAGACCACGTCCCTGTCCCAGTCGAAGGCGTCGTCGCCGTAGCAGCCCTTGAGGTACGCGAGCAGCTCCGGCCAGTCCGCGGCCGGCTCGCCGCCCTCGGGGTTGAGGATCTCCACCGTGCCGTGCGTGAACACCCCCAGGTCCTCGCCGCGCATGTGCGCGACGCTGGCGGCGGGGCGGGCGGCGAGGTGGCGGGCCTTGGCGGCGCTGGGGGCCGTGCCGAAATACCACCTGCCGTGCAGGAAGTGGCCGTCCACGCCGCTGATCCGCGGCTCGCCCTTGGCCGTCACGGTGGACAGGGCGAGCGTGCACATGCCGGTCAGGACCCGGGTGAGCTGCTCCGCGGTCAGCGTGCGTTCGGTGACGATCGAGCGGAGATGGGTGGTGGAGCGGGACAGGGAGACGTCGAGAAGGGCCTGGAGTTCCGCAAGCTCTTCGGGCGTTTCACGCATGCGGCCACCGTAGCCAACGCGCAGATCGGGCGGGGTCCGCTGCCGGGCTAGGGTGACGCCATGCGACTCGGCGTGCTGGACGTGGGCTCCAACACCGTGCACCTGCTGGTCGTGGACGCCTACCACGGCGCCCACCCGTGGCCGGCGCACTCGGACAAGGCGCTGCCCCGGCTGGCCGAGCAGATCGGCCGGGACGGCGCGCTGACCCGGGCCGGCGCCGACGCGCTCGTCGCCGCCGTCCAGCACGCGTGTGCCGCGGCCCGGCGGCACGGCACGGCGGACCTGCTGGCGTTCGCCACCTCCGCCGTGCGCGACGCCACAAACTCGACCCAGGTGCTCGCCCGGGTCCGCAAGGAGGCCGGCGTCGAGCTGGAGGTGCTCTCCGGCGAGGCGGAGGCGCGGTTGACCTTCCTGGCGGTCCGCCGGTGGTTCGGCTGGTCCGCCGGTCGGCTGCTGGTGCTGGACATCGGCGGCGGTTCGCTGGAGCTGGCCGCCGGGGTGGACGAGGAGCCCGAGGTGGCGCTGTCGCTGCCGCTGGGCGCCGGCCGGCTCACCCGGGAGCAGCTCGGGCTGGCGCGGGAGACGGCCACGCCGCCGCCGGCCCGGGCCGTCGAGGAGCTGCGGGAGTACGTGGAGAGCCGGCTCGACCCGGCCGTCGACAAACTGGCCGGCGGTGGCTGGGACCGGCCGGTCGCCACGTCCAAGACGTTCCGCACGCTGGCCCGGCTGGCCGGCGCGGCGCCGTCCGGCGAGGGCCTGTGGGCGCCGCGGCGGCTGACGCTGACCGGCCTGCGGCAGGTCCTCGGCTTCGTCCGGCACATCGCGCCGCCCGCCCTGGCCAACCTGGAGGGAGTCAGCACCCGGCGGGCCCACCAGCTCCTGGCCGGCGCGGTGGTGGCCGAGGCGGCGATGCGCCGGCTCGGCGTCGACTCGCTGGACATCTGCCCGTGGGCGCTGCGGGAGGGCGTCATCCTGCGCCGGCTGGACCAGCTGGAGCCGACCGGCTGACCGGGGCCGGGTCGAGCCCGCCCCATGGGTGGTGTTCGTACGCCTTTGGCGTGACTCGTCCGTGGGCGCTGAGCGCGGTGGGGATACGCTTTGCCATGTGAGTCCCCGCGTTCCCGTGCTGTTGTCCAGCTCCTCGGTCTTCCCGGAGCCGACCGCCGCCGCCTTCGAGATGGCGGCCACGCTCGGCTACGACGGCGTCGAGGTGATGGTCTGGACGGACGCGGTCAGCCAGGACGCCGGCGCCCTCCGAGGCCTCGCCGCGCACTACGGCGTCCCGGTGCGCTCCGTGCACGCGCCGTGCCTGCTGGTTACTCAGCGGGTGTGGAGCTCCGATCCGTGGGAGCGGCTGCGGCGGGCCGCGGCGTTGGCTGAGTCGCTCGACGCCCGGACCGTGGTGGTGCACCCGCCGTTCACCTGGCAGCGCGATTACGCCAAGCACTTCGCCGACGGTCTCGCCAAGGAGGCCGACGCCCACCCCGGGCTGCGGTTCGCGGTGGAAAACATGTACCCGGTGCGGATGGGCCGCCGCGAGTTCGTGCCCTACGTGCCGGGCTGGGACCCGACGGCCACCGGCTACCCGGCGTACACACTCGACGTGTCGCACTGCGCGGCGTCCCGGACGGACCCGCTGGCCATGGCGGACGCGATGGCCGGCGCCCTGGCGCACGTCCACCTCGGCGACGGCACGGGCGAGGGGCGCGACGAGCACCTCGTGCCCGGGCGCGGCAGCCAGCCGTGCGGGGAGCTGCTGTCGTCGCTGGCGGGGCGCGGTTTCACCGGGTCGGTCGCCGTCGAGGTCGCCACGCGCGGCGCCAAGAGCCGGGCCGTCCGCGAGGCGGATCTCGCCGAGGCGCTCAGCTTCGCCCGTCGCCACCTGGCCGCGCCGGCGCACGTCTGACCCGCGGCACCCGCGGTCAGGCGCGCGCGGCGCCGGCCGGGGCCAGGGCGCGCTTGCGGGCGCGGTGGGCCGCCACGTGCGAGCGGGTCGCGCAGCGCTCCGAGCAGAACCGCCGGCAGCAGTTCGACGAGGTGTCCAGGTAGACGTTGCCGCAGCGCTCGTCCGCGCAGACCCCGAACCGCTCGCTGCCGAACTCGCACAGCCACACCGCCAGGCCCCACACCGCACCGGCCAGGTACTCCGCGCTCACCGACGCGCCCCGGCCGGTCACGTGCATGTGCCAGTCGTTGCTGTCGTGCCCGGAGATGCGCGGCTGTACGGGGAACGCCTCCAGCAGCGCGTTGAGCTCCGTCACCGCGTCGCCGTCCCGGCCCGCGGTCCCGAACTCGAAGACGTCCCGCAGCTTGCGCTGCGCCCGCCGCAGGACCGCGACGTCGCGGTCGGTCACCTCGTCGCGCATCCACGCGTGCTCGTCGGTGAAGATCTCCCGCACGCCGTCGAGGTCGTCCAGCGGCGCGTTGACCAGGTGAACGGCCGTCCGCGCGTACGCATCGAAATCCACCCGACAACCGTAGACGACGCCGGGCGGTAACCGCTCTGGCACGAAAGGGCAAGGTCGGTGGGTCGCCGGCAGCCACGCCGACGGGTGGCATGGGCGTTACGCTCGGCTCATGCTCCGTACGGTGATCCTTGCCGCCTCCCGGTCCAGCCGGCTGGAGAGGCTTCTCGGCTCCGCCCCGGTCAGCCGGGACGTCCTCCGCCGGTTCATCGCCGGGCCCACGCTCGACGACGCGCTGCGCGCCAGCCGCGAGCTGGCCGACGACGGGCTGCGGGTGAGCCTCGACCACCTCGGCGAGGACACGAGTACGCCGGAGCAGGCCGGCGCCACCCGCGACCAGTACGTCCGCACGGTGCGCGCCCTGGCGGCGGCCGGCCTGACCCCGTGCGCCGAGGTGAGTGTGAAGCTCTCCGCCCTGGGCCAGCGCTTCGACGAGCGCCTGGCGTACGAGAACGCGAGCGCCATCTGCGCGGCGGCGGCCGAGGCGGGCACCACCGTCACGCTGGACATGGAGGACCACACCACCACCGACTCCACGCTGGAGATCCACGCCGAGCTGCGCAAGGACTTCCCGACCACCGGGGCGGTGCTGCAGGCGTACCTGCGCCGCACGGAGGCCGACTGCCGGGAGCTGGCCACCGCCGGTTCCCGGGTGCGCCTGTGCAAGGGCGCGTACGCCGAGCCGGAGTCGGTTGCCTACCAGTCCCGGCTCGACGTCGACAGGTCCTACGTCCGCTGCCTGAACATCCTGATGGCCGGCCCGGGGTACCCGATGCTGGCCACCCACGACCCGCGGCTGGTGGCCATCGGCGAGGACCGGGCGCGCTGGTTCGACCGCTCGCCGGCCGAGTACGAATTCCAGATGTTGTACGGCGTGCGGCCCGACGAGCAGCGCCGGCTCGCCGCGATGGGGTACGCCGTGCGGGTCTACGTACCTTACGGAACGCGGTCGTACGCCTACCTTGTGCGCCGACTCGCCGAGCGGCCGGCCAATCTCGGTTTCTTCGCCCGCTCGCTGGCCTCGCGGAAGTGACCTGCTCAGGGCGCCCGGGCTGAACGGCCGAGCCACGAAGTTGCGCCGGGCGCGTACTCTTCCCCGGTGACGTACGGGGGGGACGGCGCGCCGCAGCCGCCTTGGCCCGCGCGGGGCCCCACGCCGTGGCCTGGGCCGGCTCCCGCGCCGGGCGCTCCGCCGTGGCAGGGTCCGCCGCCGTGGCAGGGCCCGCC
>DASQDS010000799.1:0-4601 GCA_035634075.1 Pilimelia sp.
ACCGCCAGCAGCGGGACCACCGCCTGCCGCGGCAGCTCGACGCCGTCGGCGAGCAGCAGCGACAGCAGCCCGGCCCCGGCGGCGGTGCCGGTCACGGCGACCGGCACCGCCCGCCCGGGCTTGCCCAGGAAGGGCCGGGCCATGGCGTACGCGGCGACCGCGAACACCGCCGCCGTCACCAGCACGCGCAACACGAGCGACCCGGTGACCGGCGACAGCGTCAGCTCGTGCTGGTGGGCAGGGCCGTCGAGGGCTAGACCGACCACGCCACGGTCCCGGCGGACGGGGACCTCCGGGGCGCGCACGCGCAGTGCATCAGCGCCTGCTCCTGCGGTGTGGGCCGCAGGTGCAGCACCATGGCCACCACCATCGGGATGAACACGATCGTGTTGTAGAACAGGTGCAGCTCCACCCTGGGCACCACGAGTTGCGCGATGCTGCTGGGCTTCGCGGCGCCCAGCAGATACGCGCCGGTGAGCGCCTGGATCAACAGCAGCAGGTGCTCGACGTGGTGCCACGCCTGGATCCACATGGCCGCCCCCCACCACCGCCGGGCCCGCCCGGTGAATCCGTGCCGCAGGACGACGAGGGCGACGAGCATGACCACGGCGTAGCCGTAGTGCAGCCACTCCGACTTGACCAGCCACGGGTAGTAGTAGCCGAGCGCGCCCCGGGCCTGCGCCAGCGGCCAGTTCAATATGTACAGTTGGACGGCCTGGGTGAGGTGCTCGACCCAGTGGGCCAGGACCACTGCGGTGAACAGGTACAGCGCCGGGCGGTGCCAGTCGGCGTTGAGGGTGCCCCCCGGGGTGGCGCCGGGCTGACGGGTCAGGGTGGTCATCGATCACTCTCCCGCGAGTGTCAGGGCCAGCCGGGCGGTGCCGCGCCGGCCACTGGTGGCGCCGTCGGGCGACGGGGCGCCGTAACTGACATCAATACCGCGTTCGCGCGCGGCGCGCACTATCCCCGGGACCGCCCGTTCCGCGAGCGCCGCGATCGTCATTGCCGGATTGACCGTCAGCGCGCCGGGCACCGCGGAGCCGTCGGTGACGAAGATGCCGGGGTGGCCGCGCAGCTCGTGGCCCGCGTCCAGCGCCGACGTGGCCGGGTCGTCGCCGATCCGGCAGGACGCCAGCGGGTGCACCGTGTACGCGCCCACGACGTCGTTCGTCCACGGCGCCACTGTGGCCAGTCCGTCGCGTTCGAGGATCTCCTTGACCTCCGCGTCGGCGAGCGCCCAGCCGCGCCGGGTGTTCTCCGTCGGCCGGTAGCGCAGGCTGCCGCGGCCGAGCATCTGCTGCGACAGCCGCTGCGCGTTGCCGGTCTCCGGCGGCGGGCCGAAGACGCCCTCGTTGTCGTCCTCGGTCATGAGGAAGATGGTCAGCCAGGACCGCCAGCGCTTGAGCAGCTCCTTCTTCTCCACGCCGAACCAGCTCGGCGCGTCGGCGCCGGGCACCTGCGCGAGGATCGTGCCCAGGCCGGGCGGGAAGTAGAGCTGCTCCATCGAGTAGCGGGTGTACTCCGGCAGCGATTCGTCGAGGCGGTCCCAGCAGGCGACGGTGGGGCCCTTGCCGATCTGGTTGGCCTCGTACGCGAGGCCGTCCTCGCGGGACAGGCCCAGCACCTCGCGCACCCGGTCCTCGTTGAACACCGCCGTGTTCAGCCGTTCGCCGTTGCCGGAGAAATACCGGCCGACGGCGGCCGGCATCGCGCCCAGCGTCTCGGCCGAGCGCTGCAGGATGACCGGCGTGGCGCCCGCGCCGGCGGCCAGCACCACGATCTTCGCCTCGATGGCGCCGCTGCCGGTGTACTCCCGGTAGTCCTCGCCGTGGACCACCTGGTAGCTGATCCGGTAGCCGCCGTCGTCGGTGCGGGACAGTTGCTGCACCTCGTGCAGCGGGCGGATCTGGGCGCCGTGCGCCAGCGCCGCCGGCAGGTAGTTGGTGAGCAGGGACCGCTTGGCATCGAACCGGCAGCCCGCCATCATCCAGTTGCAGTTGGTGCACCGGCTGTTGTCGATCGCCACCGGCGTGGGGTTCGCCGTGCGACCGGCGTGCCGGCACGCGGCCGCCCACAGGCCGCCGGAGTACGTCACGTCGGTCCAGTCCTGCTTGGTCACGGGCAGTGCCTCGGACACCCGGTCGTACCAGGGCTCCAATGTGTCCCGGCTGATCGCGGCCGGCCACATCCGGCGGCCGATGCTGCCGTGGCGCTCGAAGACGAACCGCGGCGCCCGCGGCATCGCGGCGAAGTAGACGACGCTCCCGCCGCCGACGCAGTTGCCGCCGAGCACGCTCATCCCGTCGCCGATGACGAAGTCGAAGGCGCGGGTGTACGAGGCGCCGAGCTTGAAGTCGTGGTCGAAGTCCTGCGACTCGAGCCACGGGCCGCGCTCCAGCACCACGACGCGGGCGCCGCCGGCCGCCAGGTGGTAGGCCGCGATGGCGCCGCCGAAGCCGCTGCCGATCACGACCACGTCGGTACGCTCCACGGCGGTCATGCCGGACTCCCCGAGGCGGTGGTGGCGGGGTGCAGGTCGGCCAGCTGGCGGCCGTACGAGTAGTGCGGGAAGCGCCACAGCCCGTCGGCGTCGGGGTTGGTGATGCCCATCGCGAGCAGCCCGGGGTGGCCGGCGGCGAGCGCCTCCGTCGTGTGCAGGTGGGCGGCGCTGTCGAAGGCCATGTTGCTGAACAGCGCCAGGCTGACCCACATCTCCTTCTCCGGGTGGCCCGGCGCGGTGAGGTCGCGCACGAGCGCGGTGCGGTCGTCGAACGGCAGCGCCACGAACGGCGGCACGTCGGCGTCGAGGCTGAGCCCCCGCTCGGCGGCGTACGCCTCGGCGTGGCCGCCCAGCGCCTCGGCGAGGTAGTCCAGCGCCACGGTGATGCCGGTCGCCGGCGTGTTGAGCAGCTCCAGCGCGCCGGCCGCGACAGCGCCGGGCCCGGCGGACGCCCCGGCGATCGCCCGGTCGCCCGGGTGCCGCTTCTCCCCCGGGATGATGGTGTCGGCAAATGCTTCCAAGGTCATTGTCTTGGCTTCCTCGTGCGACGTGACGGGTGGCACGGGTGTCTCCTCCTCCCGGCGCGCCCTGGGCGCCGATTCCAGCCAACGCCCGGTGGGGTGGGCGGGGCGTCTCCTGCGTTGCCTGGCCGCCGCGCCCGGCCGGCCGGTGGCCGGCCCGCGCGCGGCGCGGCACCCGGCTCAGCCGGCCGGGTGCACGGTCATCGGGAGGCCGCCGCGCACGCGCAGCGACAGCATGGGCTCGGGCACGACCGGGTGGCCGGGCACGGCGCGCAACCGCAGCTCGCGGGCGAGCATGGCGGTCACCAGGACGGCCTCCATCATCCCGAGACTGCTGCCCACGCAGTAGCGCGGACCGGCGCCGAACGGGAGGTAGGCGTACCGGGGCCGGCCGGCCGACGCGTGGTCGCCGTGGAAGCGCTCCGGGTCGAACCGCTCCGGGTCCGGCCACAGGGCCGGGTTGCGGTGCAGCGTGTACGGGCAGACGAGCACGTCCGCTCCGGCGGGCACGTGGTAGCCGGCCACCTCGTCGGCGGCCTGCGCGACGCGGGGCAGGATCCACACCGGCGGGTAGAGCCGCATGGCCTCCTGCACCACCGCCGTGGTGTACGTGAGCCGCCGCAGGTCGGCCTCGCCGGGCACCCTGTCGCCGAGGACGTCGACTGCCTCGGCGTGCAGCCGGTCGGCCACCTCGGGGTGCCGGTCGACCAGGTACAGCGTCCAGCTCAGCGTGCTGGCCGTCGTCTCGTGCCCGGCCAGCAGCAGCGTGACCAGCTCGTCGCGCAGGCGCCGCCGGCCCACCGCCGGGTCGGCCTCCCCGCGCGCCGAGATGATCAGCCGGGACAGCGCGTCGTCGCCGGTGCCCGCCCCGCCCGGCCGGGCGTCCCGCGCGGTCACCAGGGCGTCGACCACCCGCTGCAGCTCCCGCCGGGCGCGCCGGAAGCGCAGCTGGCGGGGCAGCGGCACCCAGGGCGGCACGGCCGACAGGGTGACCATCTCGAAGATCGCCTGGTCCTGCACGGCCTCGAACGCGTGGCCCAGCGACGCGAACTGGTCCAGGTCGGCGTCGAGCAGGGTCCGGCCCAGCACGCCCAGGGTCAGGCCGGTCATCTCGCTGGTGACGTCCACCGGCTCGCCGCCGGCGCGGGCGCGCAGCCGGTCGACGAGCCGCGCCGCCTCCTCGGCGACCGCGCCGGCCTGCGCCGCGATCCGCTTCGGCTGGAACGTCGGCTGGATGATCCGCCGCTGGGTGCGCCAGAGCTCGCCCTCGCTGGTGAGCAGCCCGTCGCCGAGCGCCCGCTTGGCCTGTACGAGGCCGATTCCCTTGTGGTAGTTGGCGCTGTTGTCCGCCAGGATGTGCTTGGCGGAGTCCGGGTGGTTGAACAGGTAGAGCGTCTTCGGCCCGACCGCGAGCCGCACCGCGTCGCCGTACCGGGTCGCCGCCCCGGACATCATCCGCAGCCGGTCGCCGACCAGCTCGCGCAGCAGCCGGCCGGTGGCCGCGCGGGACGGTCCGGGCGGCGTGCGCCCGGTGCCGGCCCGCGCCGACCGGGGCGGCGTCCGCCCGGTGGCCGGGGGCG
>DASQDS010000800.1:0-2594 GCA_035634075.1 Pilimelia sp.
AGATTCGAACTCGGTTGGCGCAGTCGTGCCGCACGGGACGCCGTCGACCGGACACAAGCGGCAAAGCGGCCACCTGCGGCACGACCATAACTCTCCAGGAGTTGGATCCCGCCCGCCCGCCCGCCCGCCGCACGGGCCCGCCCGCGATCGATGACGATGGCCGAGCAACTCTGCGGTGCAGCCACTGGCTGAGCCACAGAACGGTGGCTATCAAATGAAGATCTGGCCTCTGTGCCGCCCGGGTGGGTGCGAAAGTGCCCGGCGCCGACCCACGAGCGGCACCGGGCGTTGGCCGGGGTGGCGCAGCCAGTGGCGGCGCCACCCCGACGGGCTCAGTTCGCGTACACCTCGAGTTCGTTCACCCGCACGTACTGCGGCTGGTGCGACGGCCCGCGCAGGCCGTTGATCCGCACGAGCCGCGAGGTCCGCGGGAAGCCCAGGTCGATGGTCATGCTCGCCTGCGTGTTGCCCCGGACCGGTTGCACCGTGACGTATCCGGCGCCGTTCCAGACCTGTACGTCGAAGTCCTGGATCGGGTACGTGGCACTGGTGTAGACGACGAGCCGGCGGAACGTCTTCTCCACCCCGAAGTCGACCTGCACCCACTGCGGCATCCGGGCCCCGTTGGCGTTCGCCCAGCTGTACGCGCCGCCCACCGTGGTGTTCGTGGAGCCGTCATTGACCTTCGACGGCGCGTAGCCCGGGTAGGTGGTGGAGGCCGACGCGATGCCGGAGCGGGCCAGGTTGTCGTTGCCGGTGCCGCCGTCACCGCCCACGCTGCACACGTTCCAGTCGACCGTGCCGGTGCCGTACTGCAGGTACGTCGACTCGGCGAAGCCGACCATGCCGGAGCCGGCGTCGTCGTCCTTGGCCGTGAAGGTTGCCTTGACCGTCCCGGTCACGCTGAGCGCTTCGAGAATCTTCGCCGTGAACCCGAGCGACAGCTCGACCGTCGGCCCGTTGTCGACCTCAACCCACTTGTACGCCCAGTAGTCACCCCACTGGCCGCGGTCCCAGGTCGTGATGAAGAGGTCCCGGTTGACCCAGTTCCGGATGTCCTTGCGCTTGATCTTGCCGAAGTAGGCGTTCTTGATCTCGGCGCCGCCCTTGCCGATGATGATCATTCGCATCTCGAGCTTGCCGCTCCACCACGGCTCCAGCGAGCTCGGGCTCGGCACCTTGAACCGCTGGAGGTACTCGTAGCCGCGCTCGTTGCGCAACCCCGTCGGGTTGCAGGCGGCCATCGTGCTGGCGCCGGCGGCCGGAGCCGCCTGCGCCGGGGCGCCGTTGGCGGGCGCGCCCTTGCCCGGCGCGCCCTTGGCCGGCCCGGGGGTCACCGTGAACGGGACGGGCCCGCCCGTGGGTACCGGCTCGTTCACCGAGAGCACCCAGACCTCGTTCGTCTCGCTGTACGCCTCGGTGATCGTGGTGACGGGGTAGATCCCGCCGCCCGGGACCATCTGGTAGCCGGTGAGTGTGGTCGCCGCCTCGTTGGCCGGGGCGTACGCCATCGTGACCGTGGAGCCGATCAACACGCCGTCCTCGTAGTTCGGGATGAGGATCTGCGGGTCGTACCGGTGCCCATTGATGTTGGCGAAATTGGCCGCGGCGTTCTTGAACGCCACCCAGTTCGCCTCGCCGGGATTGAGCACCCCGGACCACTCCACCTCTTGGATCACCGTTGACAGCAGGACGTTGTTGTCCCCGTCGAATCGGCGTCCCACGGCATTGCGGATTATCGCACGTACCTGAGTGTCCTGGGCGACCGCAAGTGCGGGATAGAGCAATTGATTCAGGCGCTGCTCGATCGCTGCGGCGTCGTCCGACGGCGGTATGACCGCGGCCGGCGCGGCGGCGTCCGGGGCCGGTTTGGCCGCCGCCGGGCCCACTGCCGCGGTCAGCGTCAGGGCCGCGCCGAGCAGCGCCGCGACAGTCCGACGCCAGGTCAGGCCCCCGATGAGGCGTCGGGTGTACGTGGTACGCGTTGATCGTGTCACCGGTGTGCCGGGTGACGGATCCATGGCATCTCCTTAGTCCCAGTCGCCAGTGGCTGGCGGGGTTGCGGATCGGGATGGCCGCCCGCGGCGCACATACTCCATGGAGTATTCGGGCTACGCCTCGTATCCTGAACGCCGTTGAACGCCGCCGAACGAGGCCGGTACGCCCGGCCGGGATTCCCTGACCAATTGACTGATGGCGATAAGACTGCGCAACTGCCGATGTGCTTTTCGGGGGAATGTAGTCATGGCGACAAAACCGCTTTCCGGCCCGCATGCCGAGCTCGCGCCCGGGCGCATCGCCGCGATCATGGACACGTCCGATCTGGCCACGCTGCTGCGCGACCTGCGCCGCCGGCAGGCCCGGCAACGCGGCGACGCGGAGCTGACCTATCGGGCGCTCGCGGCCCGGACCGGCTGGTCGACCGGCATCCTGACCGGCTACTTCACGGGGCGGATCCTGCCGCCGACGGACCGCTTCGACACCCTGGTCGCGTTGCTCGACGCGACGCCCGCCGAGCAGGGCGCCCTGGCCACGGCCCGCGACCGGGTGCAGGAGCTGCGCCGGCGGGCGGCGCCCGCCGGCCGGCCGGGTCG
>DASQDS010000801.1:0-3178 GCA_035634075.1 Pilimelia sp.
TTGGTGCGTCAGCACGGCGAATTGGGCCGGCACGCCGCGCTGCTGGCCGCGGCGATGCCGGTCCGGGGCCGGCCCCGACTACTGATCATTGCGCCTGCCTGGGCCGGCACCGGCCTGCGCCGGTGGCTGTTGCAACTGGGCCGGCAGATCCTCTGTGGAAAGTCGGCGGCGTTCCGACCCGACGTCGACGTCGCCGGGCCGGACGTCCGGCGCGACGACGCGGACGCCGTTCTCGACCTCGGTGCGCAGCCCGCCGAACTCGGCGGGCTGATGACGATCATGTACCTCGCCGGGGTCACGGTGGCCTGCCTGGCGCTGCGGGCGGGCCTTGACGTCACGGAACACCTCCATGTGCGGGCCTACAAGAAGCTGCTCGACGCGGCCGACCCGCCGCCCGATCCACCCGCCGTGACCATGCAGGAACTGCCGACGCTCGCCGCCACCTGGCTGGCGGTGCGCCCGGACCTCACCCGCCTGCACGTCGTCGGCTACGGCCCGGCGGCGCTGTCGGCGCCGGCGTTCGCCGCCGCAACCGGGCTGCCGTGCGAGGCGCACGAAGGCAGCGCCTGGAACCACCACTCCTTCCAGGCGGTGTACGCGGACCCGCGTACCGCCGTCCTGGTTGTCACGGGCCCACCCGGCACCCGGGCGGCGACCGGTGGGTGGGGTGCGGCGGCGGCCGCCCAGCAGCGGATAGCCGAGGCGACCCGGGGCGCGCTGGCCTCCCGTAGCCGCCTTGTCCACCTTCCCGACAGCGCCACGAAGGGAGGCCCGGGATGCCGGTCCCCGCGCTGAGACCGCTGTACCAGGCTCTGCTGTTCGATGTCGACGGTGTCCTGCTCGACACGGCCGGCTACTTCCCACAGGTCTGGGCCCGGTGGGCCGCATCGCGGGATCTCGACCCGGCCTGGGTGGTGTTGCACACCCATGGCCGGCGCACCTCGGACGTCCTGCGGGAGGTGGCGCCGCACCTGCACCCGGCAGCCGAGCACGCCGCGCTGGACGCGCTCGCCGAGGCCGGGATGGCCCGCATCGCCGCCTCGGCGCAGGCCGGGACGCTGCTACGCGGCCTCGCGGACATCCCGTGGGCGATCGTCACCTCGGGTAGCCGCTCGTTCGTCGGGCGATGTTTCGCCCGCACCGGCCTGCCGTTGCCGGCCGTCCAGGTGTACGCCGAGGACGTGCGGCGCGGCAAGCCCTCACCGGAGGGTTACCTGAGCGCCGCGCGTCGCCTCGGTGTGCCGCCGGCGGACTGCGTCGTCGTGGAGGACGCACCGCAGGGCGTGGCGGCGGGCAAGGCCGCGGGGTGCGCGGTGGTCGCGGTCGCCGGCACCCACGACGCGGCCGCGTTGCGGGCGGCCGATGTGTGCCGGCCGAGTCTGGCGCACGCCGCGGACCTGCTGCGTGCGCTGGTGGGCCTGGAACCGCAGACCGCCGGAGCCCGCCCGGTCCGATCGATCGAGGTGGAACGCCATGAACGCTGAGGGGTACGTGCTCCGAGTCACGGGCCTGCGCAAGAGCTACCGCGGCAAGCCCGCCGTCAACGGCGTCGATCTGCGCGTGGCGCCCGGCGAGCGGGTCGCCCTGGTCGGACCCAACGGCGCCGGCAAGACCACCACGCTGATGTCCTGCCTCGGCGGGGTGCGTCCGGACGCCGGCACGGTGGAACTGCTGGGCCAGCGGTCACCGGCGGCACGTCGAGCGGCACTCGCCGACGTCGGCTTCGCCGCCGGGTACCTGCCCCTGCCGCCGCATCTGCGGGTGATCGAGTACCTGAGTGTCTTCGGGCGGCTGTACGGCTGGTCCCGGCCCGCCGGGCAGGCGAGGCGGGGGCTGGAAACGTACGGCATTGAGCACCTCGCCGACCGGATCGGCACCGAGCTGTCCAGCGGGCAGCGGACCCTGGTCGGCATCGTCAAGGCCACCATGCACCGGCCCGCCCTGCTCGTCCTGGACGAGCCGACGGCGTCCCTCGATCCCGATGTCGCCCTGCGGGTGCGCACCGGGCTGATCGCGCAATGCGACCGTGACGGCACCGCGCTGCTCGTCACCAGTCACAACATGGCCGAGGTGGAGTGCCTCGCGCACCGGGTGGTGTTTCTGGCGGCCGGCCGCGTGGTGGCTGACGGTGCGCCCATGGCTATCGCCGCGAGTCTCGGCCAGTCCAGCCTGGAGGACGTCTACCTCCAGCTCAGCTCCACGACGCCCGCCGTATCGGCGGCCAACTCGGGAACCGGAGTATGACCGCGATGACCGACGCCGTCCCGCCGCGGGTATCCACCGGCCGCCGCCGGGTCGCGGCCGTGGCACTGCGCCACGCCGCCGTGCTGCGGCGCAGCCCCAACCGTTATTTCGAGATCGCGGTCCTGCCCGCCGTCGACACGCTGCTGTACGCCTCCATCGCCACGTACATGAGCGCTTCCAGCGGCGGCACCCGCACCGTCCTCACCGTGGTCACGGGCATGGTCTTCTGGCACGTGATCCACCAGGCCCAGATCGCCGTCTCCACCGGCTTCTTCGAGGAGGTCTACTCGCGTCAACTGCCGAGCCTGTTCGCGACCCCGCTGCGCCCGGTCGAGTGGATCCTCGGCACGGCGTTGCAGGGCATGGTCCGCATCGTGGTGGGCGTGGCGGCGGTGGCCTGCACGGCGACCTTCGCGTACGGCTTCGACCTCACCGGCGCCGGCGCCGGACTGGTGCCGGTGTTCGTCCTGCTGCTGCTGACCGGCTGGTCGTTCGCGCTGGTCGTGGTCGGCCTGGTGCTGCGCTTCGGCTCGGGCACGGAGGCGCTGACGTGGGGGATGCTCTCGCTCATCCTGCCGCTGTCCGGCGCCCTCTACCCGATCGACGTGCTGCCCGGGTTCATCCAGCCGGTGTCCCGGTTGCTGCCGACCACCTACACGTTCGACGCGGCCCGTGCCGTGGCCGCGGGTGGGCCCACCCCGTGGGGAGCGCTCGGCGGGGCGGCGCTGGCCACCCTGGCCCTGATGGCGACGGCGGTGGTGTTCGCGACCCTCGCCCTACGCAGGTTCCAGCGCCGCGGCTTCATCAGTCGCTACCAGTGAGGCGGGTCGAAGCCATGACGATTGACGGCTATCTCGCCAAGCTCGGGCGGACCGGACCGGCCCCCGCCGGGTCCGCCGAGCCCCGCAGCCCGAATCCCGGAGTGCCGGGACTC
>DASQDS010000802.1:0-1981 GCA_035634075.1 Pilimelia sp.
GGTCAGCGGGAGAGGGGGGTGGCGGTCGGCGTGAGGGCTCGGGCGACGGCGGCGGCGAGTGGTGCGACCGCGGCGTCCGGGAGGGCGCTCACGGTGATCCGGATGGCCGGCGGCGCGGCGATCCGGTAACGGGAGCCGGCGGCGACCGCGTACCCGGCGTCGCGCAGGGCGGTGACGGCGCGGGTCTCGTCGGGCACGGGTATCCAGACGTTGATGCCGGTGCGTCCGCGCGCCGGGATGCCCCGGTCGGCCAGGGCGGTGCGCAGGCCGAGCCGGCGGGCGATGTAGGCGTCGCGGGCCGCGGCGACCGTTGCGGCGACCGAGTCGTCCTGCCACAGCCGCAGCAGGAGGCGTTGCAGCACGGTGGAGACCCAACCGGCGCCGATGCGCATCCGGCCGGCCACCCGGGCGATGGTGGCTTCGTCCCCGGCCAGCGTGGCGATTCGCAGGTCGGGCCCGTACGGCTTGGCCGCGGAGCGGACGAACGCCCAGGTTGCGGTGGCGCCGGCGAGGGCGTGCAGCGGTACGGGGGCCAGTTCGGCGGCGTGGTCGTCTTCGATGAGCAGCACGTCGGGGTGCCCGCCGAGGATGCGCCGCAGGTCGTGGGCGCGGTTGCGGGTGACCGCCGCGCCGGTGGGGTTGTGCGCGCGGGTGGTGATGACCGCGGCGCGTACGCCGGCGGTCAGTGCCGCCTGCAACGCGGACGGCTGGGGGCCTTCGTCGTCGACGGCGACCGGGACGGCGCGCAGGTTCAGGGCGGCGACCAGGTCGATGAGGTTGGCCCAGCCGGGGTCTTCGACGGCCACCGCGTCGCCGGGCCGAAGGTGGCCGGCGAGGAGTCGTTCGATGGCGTCCAGGGCGCCGCCGGTGACGGTGACGGCGGCGTCGTGCTGGACCGGGACGCCGTCCGCGGCGAGCCGGGCCCGGGCCGCGTCGAGCAGGGCCGGGACTGGGCCGCCGGTGGCGTAGCTGACCGGGGGCAGGTTCTGGTCGGCAAGCCAGCGCAGGTGGGTGGCGAGCGGCGGCAGCAGCCGCGGGTCGGGTTCGCCGGCGGACAGGTCGAGCATGCCGGGCGGCAGGGGCAGCGGCTGCGGCGTGCGCAGGTCGGCGACGGGGGGCCGGGCGCGCACCCGGGTGCCGTGCCGGCCGGCGGTTTCCAGGACGCCACGCTGGCGCAGCGACTGGTACGCCTTCGCGACGGTGGCCGGGCTGACGCCGAGGGTGGCGGCCAGGGCGCGTACCGACGGCAGCGCGGCGGCCGGGCCGAGGTCGCCGGCGCGCACGCCGCGCTCGACGCTGGCCGAGATCTCGGCTGCCGTCCGCCCGGTCACCTGATACTGTGCTGACACAATTTCGAGAGTGTACTAGAACAATCGGGAATGCGCTGGCACAACGGAGGAGATTGTATGGCCGGGACGTACCAGCGGACCGCCCGCACCACGGCGAACCGCAACTCCAGCCGGATGAGCTACGACCGGGCCGCCGCCCGGGCGATCCTGGACGAGGCGTACCACTGCGCCCTGGCCTTCGTCGTCGACGGCGAGCCACGGGTGCTGCCGACCCTGCACGTACGCATCGACGACACCCTCTACCTGCATGGCTCCACCGGGAGCCGGCCCCTGCTGGCCGCCCGCGGCGACACCGGGCTGGCGGTCTGCGTCGCCGTGACCCAGCTCGACGGGCTGATCTACGCCCGCTCGCAGTTCCACCACAGCGCGAACTACCGGTCCGTCGTCGCGCACGGCACCGCCCGCCTGGTCACCGACGACGCCGAGCGGCGCGCCGTACTCACCGCACTGGTGGAAAAGGTCGGCCCCGGCAGGGCCGCGGACAGCCGGCCACCCAGCCGCAAGGAACTGGCGGAGACCGCGGTGCTCGCCCTCCCGCTCGACGAGGTGTCGGTCCGGACCCGCAGCGGCGGGGTGAACGACGAGCCCGCCGACAGCCACCTGCCGTACTGGGCGGGCGTGGTGCCGCTGCG
>DASQDS010000803.1:0-1974 GCA_035634075.1 Pilimelia sp.
CCCCACCGCTCGCCCCGGGGACCCAGCCGCTGGACCTGGACGTCGAGCGGCCGCCGCTGCTGCGCGTGCCGCCCGGCCTCGCCGGAGGCGCGGCGCCGCTGGTGGTCGCCCTGCACGGCGCCGGTGGCGACGCCGCGGCCGGCCTGGGGGTCCTCGGCGACCTGGCCGACGAGGCCGGCCTGCTCGTGCTCGCGCCGGCCTCCCGGGGGACGACGTGGGATGCGGTCACCGGCCGCCCCGACCGGGACGCCGCCCTGCTGGACGAGGCCCTGACCCGGGTGTTCGCGACCGTGCCCGTCGACCCCGCGCGGATCGCCGTGGCCGGGTTCTCCGACGGCGCCTCGTACGCGCTGGGCCTGGGACTGGCCAACGGGGACCTGTTCGGCCGGGTGGTCGCCTTCTCCCCGGGCTTCGTCGCCGGGTCGTCGCGGGAGGGGCGCCCGGAGGTGTTCGTGTCGCACGGCGATGCCGACGACGTCCTGCCCGTCGAGCGGACCAGCCGGCGCATCGTGCCGGCCCTTCGCGACGACGGCTACGACGTCACCTACCGCGAGTTCGCCGGTGGGCACGCGGTCCCGCCGGAGGTGGCGGGGGAGGCCGTGGACTGGCTTGCGGGGTGACGCCGCTCCAGGGCGCGCAGACGCTCCGACGGGCGTAGCGTCCGCAGCCACCCAGTTCCGGGAGTACGAGTTCCGGAGGAACCGATGGCCCTTCTGCGCCGGATCGGTGCGGCCCGCGGCGTGCTCGGCGCGGCCGCCGGGCTGGCCGGTGCCGGGGTCGTGGCCGGAGCCGGCGTCACCGTCGGTCTGGTGGGCGGCACCGCCGGCCTCGTGGGGGGAGCCGCCCGCGGCTCGCTGTCGCTGGCCCACGCGGCCGCCGTCACCGGGACCCGCGCCGTCGGCACCCTGGTCACCGGCGCCGACCCGCTGCCCGACGGGCGGCTGCACGACCTGGTGGACGCCGTCCGCGGGATGGTCGAGCCGCCACCGGCGCGGCACACCCGCCGGGTCTGGGCCGACCGCGGCCGGGTGCAGGTCGAGCTGTGCGCCCCGGCCGCGGAGGAGGTCCCGGAGGTCCGCCACGCACTGCGCCGGCACCTCGAGCGGCTGGAGGGCGTGGAGTGGGCGGCGGTCAACGACGTCGTCGGCCGGGTCCTCGTCGCCTTCGACGAGCGCCGGGTCACCCCCGCGGACCTCGTCGGCACGGTCGCCGCCGTGGAGCGGGCCCGCGGCGGGACGGCGCTGGCCCCGGACCAGCCCGACCACCCCGCCGACCTCGAGCCGCTGCTGGCCGCCCTCGTCGCCGCGTCGATCGACCTGGCCGCCGTCGGCGTGGCCCTCGCCGCCCGGGCGCTGCCGGTCCCCGCGCTCACCCGGCACGCCACCCTCGCCGTCGCGCTGCTGGACTCCCAGACCCGCCTCCGGGAGGCGCTGGCCGCCCGCGTCGGCCCGGTCGGCGCCGACCTGGCGATCACCGGGCTCAGCGCGCTGCTGCACGCGCTCACCCAGAGCCCCACGGTGCCCGCGCTCAACGCCGCCGCCGCGCTGCAGGAGGCCGTCGAGGTGCGGGCCCGCCGGCAGGTGTGGCGACGCCGGGAGTGGGAGCTGTGCCGGCCCGAGCCGGACGACGCCGCGGAGCCGCTGACCCCGCCCGGCGACCGCCCGTGCCCACTGCCGCCCGGCCCGGTCGAGACGCACAGCGCGCGGTTGGCGCCGATCGAGCTGGCCGCGGCGCTCGGCCTGCTCGCGCTCACCGGCCGCCCCGGCCGCTCGGCGGACCTGATGAAGGTGCTGACCCCGAAGGCCGCCGTCCTGGGGCGCGAGGCGTTCGCCGCGACGCTGGACCTGCTGCTGTGCCGCCGCGACGTGCTGCCGATGGACGGCTCGGCCTACCGGCGGCTGGACCGGGTGGACGCCGTCGTGGTCGACGGCGACGCGCTGTGCACCGGCCCGCCGGTGGTGCTGGAGGCCACCG
>DASQDS010000804.1:0-1935 GCA_035634075.1 Pilimelia sp.
ACGACCAGCACGGTGAGCGCCCCGGCGCCGAGCACCACGGCGGCGGTGACCGGCCGCGCCCGGCCGGCCGGCGCCCGGCGGCCCGCGGCCGTGGCGAGGGCGGTGGTGAGCAGCAGCGCGCTGACGGCGTGCAGCCCGAAGCTCAGGTTGCCGTAGCCGGTGAACCGCCCCGCCACGATCGCGTCGTAACCCAGCAACCCGCCCAGCTCCAGGTGCGACCCGGTCAGCACGTCACCCACCAGGGTGCCCAGCGTGACCGCCAGGACGACGACCGGCGGCCCCAGCGGACGGCGCCGCCACGGGCCCAGTGCGGCGAGGGCGGCCACCGCCAGCGCAGCGAGCAGCACGCTCCCGGCCAGCGCCAGGCGGGGCGCACCGGCCCGCTCCCAGGGCAGCAGGCCGGCCAGGTAGCTGGCCACCGGCACGGCGGCGGCGCCCAGCGCGACCGGGCGCAGTGCCCCGCGCAGCCGCTCTCCGGCCGGGCGCGGGGCCCGGTCGCGGCGCCGTCCCCCGGCGGCCAGCAGGCCCAGGCCGACCACGACGGCGTTCAGCAGCACCAGCGCCCAGAAGAACGCGCCGGTGCTGCGGTAGTGCACGGAGGCGGCGGTGTTGGCCCGCTCGAGCACCGTCACCGCCTCGGCCAGCGGGGGCCGCTCGTCGTCGGACTGCAGCGCCTGGCCGTTCATCGACGCCGGGCGGTCCAGGCCGAGGGCGGCGAGGACGGTGGGGGCGACGTCGATGAGCTGCACGAAGGGCGCCCGGCCGGTGCTGGCCGAGGTCAGCCAGCGCGGTTCGGTGAAGCCCGGGCCCGAGGCGATCCCGACGTGCAGCTGCGCCCGGCCGTCGTTGACCTCGGAGATGCCCTGGACCAGCAGCAGCGTCTCCCCCGGCACGGCCGCCACGGCGTCGACCAGCCGGCCGAGCGCGGCGTCGATGCCGGTCAGCGCGGCGGCGCGGGGCAACGGCTCGGTGCCGGTGTCGCTGGTCTCCAGGTCCGGCTCGCCGGCGTCGACCAGGTCCCCGAGGCCGACCAGCACCAGCGGGCAGCCGGTGAGCAGCTCGCCGGGGTCGGCGGGCAGCTGCTCGAGCTGGCCGATCGTCACGCCGGGGGCGGCGACGGCCAGCGCGGGCGCCCGGCCGACGACGGTGGCGCAGCCCACCGCCTCGCCGAGTGCGGCCGGGTCGGCCCCGAACCGGGCCGTCGTCGGGTCGGCGGCGACCGCGGCGACGGCGGCCTGCGGATCGGCCAGCCCGGCCTGCGCCAGCCGCTCCTGCAGTCCGCAGTGCGACAGCGACGGGCTGGCCGGCGGCAGCGGCGGGGTGGGCTCCTGCAGCGCGGCGTCGTCCGGTGCGGCCGCGTCGTCTCCCCCGCCCTCCCCCCCGGGGTCTTCCCCGGGCAGCGGGACGGTCGGCAGCGGCACCGGCGGGATCGACTCGTCGGGTGCCGGGAAGCGCGCACGGTTGCCCGCCCCCAGGGTGGCCCAGCCGTCGAGCACGCAGCTGGTCGAGCGGGCGGCCCGCACCGACACCGCGCCGATCGGCGAACCCTCGGCCAGCGCCCACAGCTCCGGGGTGGCCTGCGGGTCGACGTCGTCCCACACCAGCCCGGGGACGCCGACGACGACCACGCGGTCGGCCGCCGTCCCCTCGGCCGGCGCGGCGCCCGCGGGAGGGGCGGGGACCAGCACGGTCAGCAGCACGGCGAGGACGGCGAGCAGCAGCGCCGCGAGCCGGGTCATCGCGGCGCGCCGAGCAGCTCGCGGTAGAGGGCGACCAGCTGGCGGGCGGTGGCGGCCTCGTCCGGCCAGGTCGCCGCCTGCGCGGTGCCGGCCGCGGCCAGTTCGCGGGCACGGGCCGGGTCGGCGAGCAGCGCGGTGACCGCGTCGGCCAGCGCGGCGGCGTCCATGCCTCAGCCGAAGCCGGGCGCGTCGCGGT
>DASQDS010000805.1:0-20922 GCA_035634075.1 Pilimelia sp.
GGCCATCACGGGCGGCGCCAGCCACGGTACGGCGGAACCGTCCTGCCCGAGCACCAGCGCCAGGACCACCCCGGCGACGAGAACCACCACGCCGTGCGCCGCCCCGCGGGTGATCGCCCGGCTGGCCAGGGCCCCGAGCACCACGGCGCCGGAGACCGCCACGGCGTGCGCCCACACCCCCAGGGCAAGCTGCTCCGCCAGGGGCGCGTGCTCCGGCCTGTTCGGCGTGGTGACCCCGCGGACCAGCCAGGGCAGCACGAGCGCCAGCAGTACGGCGGCGAACGCCGCGACGGTGGCGGCAAGCAACCCGGCGGCCACGTCGCGGCCGACCGACCCGACGGCCACCACCGCGAGCCGCCGCTGGCCGTCCGGCTCGGCGTCGAACAGCATCTTGGTCTGCCAGGCGAGCACGCCGAACAGGACCACGGCGGAAACGCCGTACGCCTCCGCCGCCTGGGCCTGCCCACCGCCGTAGAGCACGCCCAGGGAGACGAGCGCGGCGAGCAGCGGAGCGAGCGCGCGGCCGGTCCGCACGAAGCCGGCCAGCCGCAGGCGCACCAGTGGCAGTACGGCGGCCGGCGTGGCGCCGACCGGGGCGCCGGCGAGCGGTCGGGCGCTCATCGGCGTACCCGAAGAACGTGGTGGCCCTCGGCGCGCAACCGCGCGATGGTGGCGGCGGCGTGCGCGGCCGGCGCCGCCACCTCGATCACGCAAACCCCGTCCGGTGCGGCGGCGGGCCCTGCCGTCACCAGACCATCGGCGACCGTCCACTGGGCCGCGGCGGGCAGCCGGGCCGTCTCGCCGCGGTGGTCACTCAGCAGGGCGGCGCCGCCGTCCGCGAGGACCTCCGCGATGAGGCCCGGCACCAGGTCGCGGGCGGCCGCGTCGAGGCCCTCCCAGGGCTCGTCCAGCACCAGCAGGCCGGGCGGCCGCAGCACGGCCTGGGCCAGACCGACCTTCTGCGCGGTGCCCTTGGAGAGCTCGGGCAGGCGGACCCTGCGGTACGGCGCCAAGCCGAGGCGTTCGATCCACCCCGAGACGGCGTGGTGCAGGTGCCGGCCCCGCAACCCGCGGACGGCGCCCATCGCGTCGAGGTACTCCACCACGGTGAACGGCTGATCGGCCGGGAACCGCTCCGGCACCCAGCCGACGACGGGCGGCCGGTCCCGCACCTCTCCGCGGCCCGGGCGCAGGACGCCGGCCGCCAGCTGCAGGAGGGTGGACTTGCCGGCGCCGTTGCGGCCGAGCAGAACGGCCGCCGTGCCGGGCGGCAGCTCGACGGTCACCTCGCGGAGCACCCAGGGGCCCCGCCGGCCGTACCGGAGCCACACGTCGGCGAAACGCATGGCGCGAGCCTGCCACGATCCGGCGCGTGCCACCACATCGTCAGGCCAACTTGACGTCAAGGTGATCTGACGCCATGCTGGTTGGCATGACGACGCCGGAAGCCCTCGACCGGGAACACACGCTGCTGACGGCCGCCAGCCGGTACGACGCCCTGCGGCTGCGGGACGCCCTGGCGGCGCCGGCCGACGAGGAACCACCGGGCGCCCCCGGCGCCGCACCGCCGCTGAGCCCGGAGGACTCACTTGAGATGCTGGCGCTCGGCGAGGTGATCGCGCGCAAGGCCGGCTACGGCCGGCAGCTGGCCGTCCGCACCGCCCGGGCCGCCGGGGCGTCGTGGTCGCAGATCGGCGCGGCGCTCGGCACCAGCAAGCAGTCCGCGTGGGAGGCGCACGCCCGGTGGATCTCCGACCAGGCTGAGCAGCACCGCCGCAGCGGCTACGCGGGCCTGGACGACGAGCAGGTCGCCGCGGCCAGGGCCAACGCTGGCGGCGACCCGGACTGAGAACCAGCTGTGCCCCCGACGCGACGGCGTCGGGGGCACCGGAGTGCTGTGCGGCGCCGCTCAGGCGTCGGCGTTCTCCCGCAGGTTGCGGGTGACGTTGGGGTCGATCGGGATGCCCGGACCCATCGTCGTGGTCACGAAGACCTTGCGCAGGTACTTGCCCTTGGCCGCGGAGGGCTTCGCCCGCAGCACCTCATCCAGCACCGCGGCGTAGTTGTCCACCAGCTGGTCCTCGGAGAACGACGCCTTACCGATGATCATGTGCAGGTTGGAGTGCTTGTCCACCCGGAAGGTGATCTTCCCGCCCTTGATGTCGCCGACCGCCTTGGTCACGTCCATCGTCACCGTGCCGGTCTTCGGGTTCGGCATCAGGCCGCGCGGGCCCAGGATCCGCGCGATCCGGCCGATCTTGGCCATCTGATCCGGCGTGGCGATCGCCGCGTCGAAGTCCAGCCAGCCGCCCTGGATGCGGGCGACCAGCTCGTCCGTGCCAACCTCGTCGGCCCCGGCGGTCACGGCCTCGTCAGCCTTGGCGCCGGCCGCGAAGACGATCACGCGGGCGGTCTTGCCCGTGCCGTGCGGCAGGTTGACGGTGCCGCGCACCATCTGGTCGGCCTTGCGGGGGTCGACGCCGAGGCGCATCGCGACCTCGACCGTGGCGTCGAACTTCGTGGTGGTGGTGTCCTTGGCGAGCTTGATCGCCTCGGCCGGGGCGTAGAGCTTGGCGCGGTCGACGAGGTCGACCGCCTTGCGGTAGGTCTTGCTGCGCTGCATGGCTGCGTACTCCTGTGGTGTCCTGTCGGGCGCGATCGCCGCGCCCTCCCACGATGCCGGCCCGCGACGGGCGACGGCGTCAGTCCTTGATGGTCAGGCCCATCGACCGGGCGGTGCCGGCGATGATCTTCTCGGCCTGCTCGACGTCGTTGGCGTTGAGGTCGGCCATCTTCTTCTCGGCGATCTCGCGCAGCTGGGCGCGGGACACCGAACCGACCTTCTCCTTGTGCGGGACGCCGGAGCCCTTGGGCACGCCGGCGGCCTTGATCAGCAGGCGGGCCGCGGGCGGCGTCTTCAGCACGAACGTGAACGTCCGGTCCTCGTACACGCTGATCTCGGCCGGCACGATGTCACCGCGCTGCGACTCCGTCTGAGCGTTGTACGTCTTGCAGAACTCCATGATGTTCACGCCGTGCTGACCGAGCGCGGGGCCGACCGGCGGCGCCGGGGTGGCCTGGCCCGCCGGCAGTTGAAGCGTGAACGTCTTGACCAGCTTCTTCTTCGGAGGCATGTCACTGTCCTGGGGCTTGTTGGTCTGGGCGTGCCAGCATTGGTCTGGGCGTGCCGGCGCCGCATGATCACAACGCCGGGCGGCCGATCCCGGGCGGGACAGCCGCACCGGCCCGCACGCGCGCACGGTCGAGCGCACGTCGGGCCGACGTTCTATTGTATCGCAGGCCGTCGTTGGGCCCGGCGGCGGGCCGCTGCCGGGACACCGCCGGACCGCCGAGTCAGATCTTGGCGACCTGGTTGAAGTTCAACTCGACCGGCGTCTCCCGGCCGAAGATCGACACCAGCACCTTCAGCTTCTGCTGGTCGGCATTGATCTCGCTGATGCTCGCCGGCAGCGAGGCGAACGCGCCGTCGGTCACCGTGACCGAGTCGCCGACCTCGAAGTCGAGCACCTTGACCTCGGGCTTCGCCTTCTTCTGCTCGGTCTCGACGGCCGGCGCCAGCCACTTCAGCACCTCGTCGAGGCTGAGCGGCGCCGGCCGGTCGGCCCGGTCGGTGGCGCCCACGAAGCCGGTCACCCCGGGGGTGTTGCGCACGCAGGAATACGACTCCGGGCTCAGCTCCATGCGGACCAGGATGTAGCCGGGGAAGACCTTGTTCTGCACCTGGAGGCGCTTGCCGTTCTTGACCTCGACCTCTTCCCGGGTCGGCACCTCGACCTGGTAGATGAACTCCTCCATGTCGAGGCTCGTGATCCGGGTCTCCAGGTTGGTCTTCACCTTGTTCTCGTAGCCGGCGTACGAGTGCACCACGTACCAGTCGCCCGGCGCGTAGCGCAGCGTGCGCCGCAGCTCGGCCACCGGGTCGAAGTCCTCGTCCGGAACCGGCTCGGGCTCCGGGGTGGTCGCCGGCTCGGCCGGCTCGGCCGGCTCCGCCGGCTCGTACGCTGGCTCGCTGGCGGCCTCGACCGACTCCTCGGTGTCCGCCGTCGCCACCGACGATTCCTCGTCGAGGGACCGGGCGGTCTCGTCGTACTCAGGCACGCTCGCTCACTTCCATGTCTGTCTGTACTGGCAGGTGCGCGTCAGTCCGGGTCGCCGAAGACCCGCAGCACGCCCTCGGCGAAGACGTAGTCCAGCGCCACGACGATCGCCGCCATGACCGTCAGGAATACGATCACGACGGTCGTGTACGTCAGGAGTTCCTTGCGCGTCGGCCAGATGACCTTACGCAGCTCCGCCACGACCTCGCGGATGAACCGGCCGATCCGGCCGAAGAAGCCGACCCGCTCGGTGTCGCCCTTGGTCCGGACGGGGCGCTCGTCGGCCGCCTTGGGCCGGGAGAGCGTCGCGGTACCACCGCCGCCCGAGACCGGCTCCGCGGCGTCGTCATCCACGACGTCGTCGAACACCTCGTCGCGGTCGTCCGCGGCGTCTTCGTCGCGCCGCTTGTTCTCGGCCACTTCGCCCTCTTCCGTCGCGGGGTGGGTTGTCGCGCGCTGCACGCTGGATCGCCCGCCGCCCGCTCGGTCCGGCGGGCCGCGGCCGGCGGTCCCGGAGCACCGGCCCGACCCCGCGCGGACTGCCGCGGCGCCGGGACAATGTCCTCAGGCGCAGGGGCGACAGGACTCGAACCTGCAACCTGCGGTTTTGGAGACCGCTGCGCTACCAATTGCGCCACACCCCTGTGCGGGAAGCGCCCGTCCCACCAGGCACGCACGAGTCGGTGCACGCCTCAGTAGGGGTCACTTGCCCCACGGCGGACCAGTGTACGGGTATCGCCGCGAGTTTCCCAACCGGCACCCACCCCGCCGGCCGCCGCGATCGGGCCGGCGCGCCGACCGCGCGTCCGCGCGCCGGTCAGGGCAGCCGGACGGTGGCCCGCGCCTGGGCCAGCACCCGCTCCCCGCCGGCCGTCACGGTGAGCTCGAGCTGGGCGAGCCCGTCCGCGGAGCGCTCCTTCACCACCCCGGCAACGGTCACGTCGGTGCCTTCCTCGTCGTCGGGCACCACGACGGGCCGGGTGAAGCGGACACCGTACTCGACCACGGCGTCGGGCCGGCCAGCCCACGTGGTGACCGCGCGCCCGGCCAGCGCCATCGTGAACATCCCGTGCGCGATGACCCCGGGCAGGCCCACCGTGCCGGCGACGCGGTCACTCCAGTGGATGGGGTTGAAGTCCCCGGCGGCACCCGCGTACCGGACCAGGTCCGCGCGCGTCACCCGGTACGTCTGTGTGCTCAGCTCGTCCCCGGCCACGTCAGCCCTCCCCCCGCACGACGAGGCGCGCCCACGCGGTGGCCACCGGCTCCCCGTCCACCGTCCGCACGTCCGTGCGCGTCGTGATGAAGTCGTTCCCGGCCCTGGCGATGATCTGCTCCACGGTGTTGACGCAGACCAGCTCGTCGCCGGCCACGACCGGCCGGGTGTACGCGAACCGCTGGTCGCCGTGCACCACCCGGCTGAAATCCAGCCCGAGCGCGGGGTCGTTGATCAGCTGCTGCGTGGCGGCCCAGGTCACCACGACCGGAAAGGTCGGCGGCGCGATCACGTCGGGGTGGCCGAGCTCGCGTGCCGCCGCGGGATCGTGGTGCGCGGCGTCCGTCGCCCCGATCGCGGTGGCGAACTCGCGGATCTTCTCCCGCCCGACCTGGTAGGGGGCGGTCGGCGGGTACTCGCGGCCGACGAAGGACGGGTCCAGAGGCATGCGTTGCAACCTACCGCCCGGACGCGCGACCGCCGCCCGCGGGCGGACCCGGGAGCGGCGGTGCGGCGTACGCGCGGCGGCGCCTCGCGGCGCCGGCGGTCAGCGGGTTTCGCGGTGGGCGGTGTGCTTGCCGCAACGCGGGCAGAACTTCTTCAGCTCGATGCGATCCGGGTCGTTGCGACGGTTCTTGCGCGTGATGTAGTTGCGCTCCTTGCACTCCACACACGCCATTGTGATCTTGGGACGGACGTCGGTCGCCTTGGCCACGGCGGAGTGCCTTCCTCGATACGGTTGGGGTTGCCGGCGTCGGGGCCGGCGCTTCGACGCTCCAGCGTAGCCGCACAGCGAGCCGCCACGCAAAACAGCGAGCACCGCGCAAACAGCGAGCCGCCATGCGGAACAGCCAGCCGCCGCGCTGGGCGCTGGGCGCCGCTAGGGCGCCGTCGTAGCGGTGGCCGGACTTGAACCGGCGACACAGCGATTATGAGCCGCTTGCTCTGCCATCTGAGCTACACCGCCGTGATCCAGGCCCACCTCGTGTCGAACCCGGTTGGAGCCCCCTTACGGAATCGAACCGTAGACCTTCTCCTTACCATGGAGACGCTCTGCCGACTGAGCTAAGGGGGCGCGCTGGAGCCTGCCTATCGCCCGGCGAACGCGCAGGGGTAAGAGTACACGGCGGCCCGGGTGGGGGTGAAATCACCTCCCCTGGCGGCGCGTCGGCGCGGCCGGCCCGCCCCGCTACGGCACGGCCCGCAGCCGGCGCACCTCGCCGGCCGGCGTCCGCTCCGCCTCCGTCTGGGCGCCGAACCACGCCTCCAACCGCTCGTACGGCAACGGACGGCTGAACAGGAAACCCTGGCCGATGTCGCAGCCGATCTCCTCCAGCAGGTCCAGCGTCAGCTCGCTCTCCACCCCCTCGGCCACCACGCTGAGGCCGAAGTGCCGGGACAGGTCCACCACCGCGCGCACGATCGCCAGGTCGCCGGGGTCGGTGGCCATCCCCTCCACAAAGGTGCGGTCGATCTTCACCTCGTGCACCGGCAGCCGCCGCAGGTACGCCAGCGACGAGTAGCCGGTCCCGAAGTCGTCCACCGACAGGCGGACGCCGATCTCGCGCAGCCGGTGCAGGGTCGGCATCGGCCGGTCGGAGTCGCCGACCACGCCGTCCTCGGTGATCTCGAACGTCACCTGCCCGGGGGCCACCCCGTGCTCGGCGAGCATCTGCTCCACCCGGTCGGGGAACTCCGGGTCGACCAGCGTGCGCGGGGACAGGTTGACCGCGACGTTGAGCGGGCGGCCCGCGTCGGCCCACTGCCGGCAGCGGTGCAGGCCTTCCCTCAGGACCACCTCGGTGAGCTTGTTGAGCTGGCCGGTGTGCTCGGCCACCGCGACGAAGTCCTCGGGGGCCACGGACCCGTGGGTGGGGTGCTCCCAGCGGGCGAGGCACTCGACGCCGACGAGCCGCCGGTCGGTCAGCGAGACCTTCGGCTGGAAATAGATCTCCAACTCGTCCGAATCGAGCACCCGCCGCAGGTCGCTGGCCAGCCCCAACCGGCGCACCGAGCGCGACTCGAGGGCCGGCTGGAACAACTGCACGCCCGACGGGAGCAGGTCCGCCGCCTGCGCCGCCAGATCCGCCCGGCGCAGCAGAACGGCCGGCTCGCTGCCGTGGTCGGGGTGCAGGACGATGCCCACGGCAGTGTCCACGTCGAGGGTGAGCGTGCCCAGCATCAGCGGGTCGCGCAGCTTGCCCCGCAACTCCTCGGCAAGCGACACGGCCGCCTCGGCGTGCTCGGCCCGCAGGGTCACGATGAACTCGTCGCTGCCGGCACGGCCGACCAGGGCGGCCGCCGGCGCCAGCGCCCGCAGCCGCCGGGCCACCTCAATCATCATCTTGTCGCCGGCGGCGTGCCCGAGCGACTCGTTGACGTCGCGCATGCCGTCGATGTCGAAGAGGAGCACGGCCACGACCTCGCCGGGCGCCCGCACCTTGACCGACTCCTCCAGCGCCTGCACGATCCGGCGGCGGTTCGGCAGCCCGGTGAGCGAGTCGTGGTAGGCGTCGAAACGCAGCCGGTCGACCAGCCGGGAATTCTCCACCGCGACGGCGACGTGCGCGGCGACCGCCTCGAGCATCCGCACGTCCCCCGGCCGGAACGCGGCGTCCGCCAGCCGGCCGACCACCTCCAGGCAGCCGATGACGGCGGCACCGGATTTCAGCGGCACGACGATGACCTCGGTGGCCTGCCCCTTCGACAGCTGCGCCCGCAGGTCCTCCGCGTCACCGAGCTTGGCGCCGATCGCCACCGTCCGTCCCGTCTCCAGCGCGTGCCGGCGCAGCGCGTCGGGTGTGGCCGGCAGGTCGAGCAGGCCGTCGGAGCCGAACTTGGCCGTCAGCAGCACTTCCGGATGCCGGCCCTGCTGCGGCAGGGACAACGTGGCGTATTCCGCGCGCATCAATTTGCGCGACCCGTGCAGCAGGGAGTCGAAAAGCGTCACCTCGTGCCGAGTGTCCCGGATGCCCTGGGTCAGCTCGAACATTTCCTGGAGCACGCGGTGTTGGTCCAGGGAATGCGCGTAGGACCGGTAGGCGACCACGAAGAACGCTACGACGCTGGCGACCAGGACGATGGCCCAGCGATTCTGCTGGACCACGATGAGCACCACGAGCCCGAGGGCGATACAGACGAGCGCGAAGCTGAATCCTGGGATGGCGGTGCGGGCAAGCTCCCGGCTGGAGAACCGGCCCTGCATGAGGGTGATGACGCCCGCCACCGCACCCAGCGTCACGAGGTGGTTGACCGCCACGGCCCCGGTGAGCACCAGCCAGGTCCGCCAGTTCCCCTCGTCCAGCGGCCCCGCACGGGCGACGATGAAGGCCGCGCTTGCGGACGACGCCGTGAGCGCCCCGATGTTGAAACACGTCCGCACCGGGCTCTGCCCCCGCCGGGCCGCCCGCAGGTGCACCACCGTCGTCCCGGCCGCCCGGGCCATCACCGTCGGCAACGGGGCAAGGTAGAACAGGGCCAGAAGCAGCGGCAGCTCGGTCAGGGTCAACTTGAACGCGTGCCGCCGAACCTCGAAGCGGATCGGCGTCGCGTCGGCGGCCAGAAATAGTGCGAAGAAACCCGAGGCCAGGAGCCAGTGGTGGCGCGGGATGGAATGACCGAGCTGGGCCGCCACGGTGAGCACCACGGCCGCGGCCATCAACGGCGCGGCGACGAACCAGACGAGCTGGGGGGAACGCGGCTCCACCGTCTTGGTCCTGGCCACGAGCACCCCTCCAGGCGAGCGCCCGATCGGTACGGATATCTGCGTGCGCCGGCTAGGCGCGCCCGGTCACCACTGATAGTCGAAGAGGGCCGGATTGGGCGGCGTGGGTGACGGCGCGGTCGGGGTCGTGGTCTCCGTGGTGCTCGGCGCGGACTCCGCGTTGGCGATCGCCATGCCCAGGACCGAGAGAGCCAGCGTCAGAGCGGCAGCGATCGCTGCGCGTCCGACCTTCCCGCTGATCTTGCCAGCGCGCATCTTGGGGCTCCCGTCACGGGTCTGCGAGGTAGTAGTAAGTATGGAGTACTGATGATGGTGCCATAGCGAGCAGACCGTTGACGCCTTTGCGACGGTGTCTCGCACGTCGGCACGTAAAAACTGGCCAATCGGCTGATCCGCTACCAACAGTAACTTTCGCCACACGGCGGGATACTGCTCGATGGATTGCTCAGGATTTCGGCTTGTAACCCCAGTGCCATGGCTCCCGTGGAGTGTCCTCCACGAACCCGAAGCGAGGGCCGTTTGCCCGCATCCACGCCTGCGCCTTCGAATTCAGATCTAGATCGACCGCCATCCCCCAACCATGATCGCTCGTACCCGGCTTGGCCGCGAGGCCTCCCTGTGAATACAACCCCTTGCGGCGGGCGAGGTCAACCTGCTCCCCGTACGGGCGGTACGAGTCGGTAATTCCGATCTTGACGCCGTCCCGGCGCGCCGCGGCCAGCAGGTTTTCCAGCGATCCCGCGGCGGGCGCCCACAGCCGGTGCCCGGTGTTCCCGACCTGGTCCAGCGCCGCCTTCGGGATCTTGCCGTTGCCGTACGCCGCCAGCTCCGCGGGGATGCCCTTGGCGTTGAGCTTGGCGGACGTCGCCTTGGGGCCGGTGGCGGCGACGGCGTCGGCCAGCGCGGTGGCAAAGCTCGTACCCGTGGTCGCCGTGCCCCGGCCGGCCGCCGTCGTGCCGCCGACCGCCGTCGTGCCGCCGACCGCCGTGGTCCGGCCGGTCGCCGTCGTCGCGGCGGTGGCTGCCTGCGCGCCCTGCGCCAGCATGCTGAGCTGCGCAAACCGGGTCTCGATCGCCGCCACCCGGGCAGTAACTCCCGCAATAGCGTCCAAGCAGCATCGCCTCCCTCGTCCAACCAGCTCTGTGCGGAGGATCGGCTGGCGAGCCGGCGAGCTGAGACGTACGGGCGTTCGAGTTCAGCCGGCCGCCACCGTCGTACACATGTGCTATCCACAGGCTGTGTATAACCGCCGCCCGGCGGCGCGGCCTAGCGGACCCATACCTTGAGGTCGCCAACGGGCACGAGTACGCCGTCGAGCGCGGCGCCCAGCGCCGCACCCCGTTCGTAGCCGACAAGGGCCCGGCCGGGGAGACAGGTGTCGACCACGTCGGCCAGTTCCCTCCGCCCAGTCCAGGCGGTACCCGGGCGCGGACCACACGTTCGACACGTCGACGATGCCGCTGCCCAGGCGGGCGACGGCCCCCGCCACGTGCTGATCCTCAACGTGCCGAGCGAGGACCCGGAAGTGCGGCCGGCGCAGCAGCGGCGGCAGGGGTACGTCAGCGGTGTCGTGCGGGCTGTCCTCGTACTCTTCGCACGTCCAGACGCCTCCCCACCGGTACTACCGGGCGGGAGGCGCCGGACCGTCTCCCCGGGCCCGCGTCAGTACGGGATCGGTTTGTACTCGACGTTCTGCCCGAGCCCTTCGACGCCCTCGATCTCGGCGGGCACGTTGCGCAGCCGCAGTTTCGACGCCTCGGCCTCTTTGATCACCTCGTCGGACCACACCGAATTGCGCAGGATGTGAATGGCGTAGGCGCGCGTCTTCAGGTACTCGATGTAGCGCTTGAGGTGATCGTCGTCGGCGCCGAGGGCGGCGAACAGCGCGATGCGCTGCCCGTCCTTGGGTGCGATGAGCCAGGAGGGGTACTTCTTCACGTCGTGGTAGTGCGGGTGCACGTTGTTGAGCGGCCAGCGCAGGATCGTCCCCGCCGCGCTGTGCGATATGCGCATGTTCCAGATGCCCAGGTCGCCCACCCGCGTACGCAGCTGGCGCACCCTGCCCTCGGTGGTATTGACCTTGTTGTGCGAGCCCACCCGCACGTTCAGCCCGCCCGAATGCCGATGATGGTCCTGCAGGTAGATGCCGAACCGCAGCTGGGTGTACGGCGACCGCCAGTCCGGGGCCTTGGCATCGAACTTGTCGGTGTTGTCCTTGTGGAAGCCGGGAGACCCTTCCCGGATGACCGCGGAGCTGTCCCCGTAGTAGACGACGTCCTCCCGGTCCAGGAGCTGTCTCGCCACGTCGAGCATGCGCCCGTCCGTGATGACGCCGCTCAGCTCCGGGTGGGACAAAAGATCTCCGGTGTGCTTGCCCTGCTGGGCAAGCGCACCGCGGCGGAAGTCGGCGATCTCCGCAGGGGAATACAGCCCGCGGACGATCGTGTACCCCTTCTCCCAGAATTCCTTGACGTTCACGCCTGCGATCGCGGCCACGGCTACGTCCTCCACGTCCCTGCCGATTCCAGTCGGCAGACGAATCGGCCTCAGTAGAACCGTGTGACTACATCACGCGGGGGCATCGAACTCAAGGCATGTTTTGTCGATCAATGACATGTCGACCATGGGCCAATCGGTCTACGGCCATGGAGGTCCCCACCATCCACAGTGTGTGGTGCGCATTCCGGAATATGCCAGGCCCGGTTCCGGCGGCTTCGCCGGCCGCGCGGGCGGGCCCGGACCCGCGCCGTCGCGCGGTTGGCCGACCCGCTAGCTCGCTCTTGACGGTACTCTGGATAGAGTAATACCCTCCTGTGCGGATTACCGGCCTCGCATGTTCGCGGGCTCGACGTGTCCATAGGGAACCGCAACCACACGGGGAGACGCCTTGACCGCTGCCTTGGAGATATCCGGACTTCGCAAGACCTACCGCAGCCGTCGGGGGGTACGGCAGGCCCTGGACGGCTTCGACATGGTGGTGGAACAGGGCCAGGTACACGGCTTCCTCGGCCCCAACGGGTCGGGCAAGACCACCACCCTGCGGACGCTCCTGGGGCTGATCCGGCCGAACGCCGGGACGATGCGGCTACTCGGCAAAGAGGTGCCGGCGGCTCTGCCGCTGGTCGCCGGTCAGGTCGGCGCCATCGTCGAAAGCCCGCAGTTCTTCCCGCACTTCTCGGCGCACGACACGCTGTCGCTGCTCGCCGACGCCGGCGGCGTGCCGCGGCGGCGGGTGAGCGCGGTACTGGAGACCGTGGGGCTGCGCGACCGCGCCCAGGAGCGGGTGAAGACGTACTCGTTGGGCATGAAGCAGCGACTTGCCGTCGCCTCCGCCCTGCTCAAGGAGCCGGCGCTGCTGATCCTGGACGAGCCGGCGAACGGGCTGGACCCGGGCGGCATCCGGGAGATGCGCGACATGGTGCAGGGCCTCTCCGCCAGCGGCATGACCGTCATGTTGTCCAGCCACATCCTCGGCGAGGTACAGCAGATCTGTGACTCCGTCACCATCATCTCCCGCGGCCGGCGGGTGGCGGCCGGCCCGGTGGCGGAGGTGCTGGCCCGGCATTCGAGCGGCGCGGTGCGCCTGCGCCTGGAATCGTCCGCGGAGCAGGTGTTGGCCGCGCAGGTGCTCATGGCGGCCGGCGTACGCGTCCAGACCGAACCCGACCACCTGTTGGTGTCCGACGTGGACCGCCCTGCGTGGATCGCCCGGGCGCTTGCCCAGCACCGGCTGTATTCCAGCGAGCTGACGCCCGTGTCCGTGGACTTGGAGAGCGTGTTCCTCGACCTGACCGGCACGGCGCCGGCGGCCGGCCAACACCGACAGGTGGACGACTCGACGACCACTGACGCGGCCGCACCTGTGGTGGGGGTGCGGGCATGAGCCTCCTGCGGGCGGAACTGCGGCGACTGGTCAAGCGCCGGTTGACCCGGTACCTGCTGGCCGTCGTGGTGGCGGGATTGGCCGCGATCGCGGTAGGTACGGTGATGGCCAGCCAGCAGCTGACCCCCGCCACGATCGCGCAGGCAGAGGCCAAGGTCGCGGTCCTGCTGAAGGAGGCTCAGGCCCAGCATGCCGCCTCGGTGGCGAGTTGCGAGGCGGCGGAGGCGCGCGGCGAGACCGGTCTGGAGCAGAGGTTCGGACCGAACTGCGGCCGCGCCTACGCGCCGGACCCGGACACCTTCTCGCCGCAGCTGCCGTTCGAATTCGACTTCCGGGAACAAGCCAGCGTGATGATCGGGCTGTTCGCCGGCATCCTCGCCTTGTTCGGATTTCTCGTCGGGGCGTCGTACGTGGGAGCCGAGTGGAGCAGCGGCGGCATGACAAACCTGCTGCTGTGGCGCCCCGCGCGGCTCACCGTGCTGATCACCAAACTAGGGGTGCTGCTGGGAGCGGTGCTGGCCGTAGCCTTGCCCCTCGGGGCGGTGTGGACGTTCGCCTTCTGGCTGATTGGTCGGTACGACGGCCGCTCCGCCGGGGTCACCGCAGGTTTGTGGCGGTCGCTGGCGTTGGACGGGGTCCGCGGCATCGGCCTGGCGCTCGCGGTGACGGCGGTCGGCTTCGCGGTCGCCTCGATGGGCCGACACACCGCGGCGGCGCTGGGCGCGGCGGTGGCGGTGACCGCCGCCAGCGAGATCGGCGTCCGGATGGTGACCACATCCCTGAACGTGCCCTACGCGGACCGGTATGTCTTGTCGACCTACGCGCGGGCATGGTTGGAGAAGCGCTACGTCCTCGAGGACTGGACGGCGTGTGGGACGGACCTGAGCGCGTGCACCGTGCGGACATCGGCGATCACCTGGTCGGACTCGGCGCTGGTGCTGGGTGTGGGCGTCGCGGCCGTGCTGGTCGCGGCGACGTGGCTGATGCGCCGGCGGGACATCACCTGAGCCGCCGCGTGCTTTCGGCCCGCAGATCTACGCGAACGGCCCCTCGCCGCTGTTTCAGCAGGTGAGGGGCCGTTTGTGCTCCTGGTGGCGGGTAGAGGATTCGAACCTCTGTAGCTTTCGCGACGGATTTACAGTCCGCTCCCATTGGCCGCTCGGGCAACCCGCCAGGGCACACACCGCGTCGCGCGCGGTGGCGAAGGAAAGGATAACCAGACGACAGGCCCGCCCCGCAACCGGGTAGCGTTCGGCATACCGCCGCCGGTCAGCACGACCCCGCCGGGGGCGACATCACCCATACCGCAGACAGCAGGAGCAGCGATCATGGCAGCCAACCCGTCGTTCGACATCGTCAGCAAGGTCGACCGGCAGGAGATCGACAACGCCCTCCGGCAGACCGAGAAGGAGCTGGCCACCCGGTTCGATTTCCGCGGCACGGGCGCCGAGATCTCGTGGTCGGGCGAGGAGGCCATCGGCATCCAGGCCGAGACCGAGGACCGGGTCAAGGCCGCCCTGGACGTCTTCAAGGAGAAGATCGTCAAGCGCAACATCTCGCTGAAGGCGCTGGACGCCGGCGAACCGCGCTCCTCCGGGAAGTCGTACCGGATCGACTGCAAGATCCTCCAGGGCATCGAGTCGGACAAGGCCAAGGCCATCAGCAAGAAGATCCGTGACGAGGGCCCCAAGGGCGTCCAGGCACAGATCCAGGGCGACCAGCTGCGGGTGACGGGCAAGAAGCGGGACGACCTGCAGGCCGTCATCGCGCTGCTCAAGAACGAGGACTTCGGCGTCGCCCTGCAGTTCACCAACTACCGGTGACGTGGCCGGGCGACGGCACGGGAGGGCGACGATGGCGGGGGTCTCGCATCCGGTCTTCGCCCGGGTCTACCAGCGCGTCAGCGCCAGGATGGACCTCGTCGGCGGCGCCGAGCACCGCCATGCCGTGGTCGCCGGGCTGACCGGGCGGGTCGTCGAGGTGGGCGCGGGCCACGGGCGGATGTTCGCGCACTACCCACCCGCGGTGACCGAGGTGCTCGCCGTGGAGCCGGAGCCCCGGCTGCGCGCCGCCGCGGTGACGGCCGCCCGGCACGCGCCGGTCCCCGTGCGGGTCGTGGACGGCCTGGCCGAGGCCCTGCCGGGCGGGGACGCCGAGTTCGACGCAGCCGTGGTCGCCTGGGTGCTGTGCACCGTGCCGGATCAGGCCGCCGCCCTGGCCGAGATCCGGCGGGTGCTCCGCCCGGGCGGAGCGCTGCGGTTCCTGGAACACGTCGCCGCCGAGCAGCCCGGGACGCTGCGCCGGGTCCAGCGGGCGGTCGACGCGACGCTCTGGCCGCCGCTGTTCGGTGGCTGCCACACCGGCCGGGACACGGTTGCCGCCATCGCCGCCGCCGGGTTCGAGGTCGAGTCGGTGCACCGGTTCCGGTTCCCGGCGGCCGGGCCGGGTGGCCCGGCGGCGCCGCACGTACGCGGCACCGCCACCCGCCCCGGCGACGGCTGACCCGCGCGGTCAGGCCGCCTGGGTGGCGAGCGCCTGGTCGAGGTGCGCACTGGCCCGGGCGTCCGCGCGGGCGATGGAGCCGCTCGGCAGCGCCGACACCACGGCGGCGACGGCGACGGCCGCGCCCGCGAGCAGGAACGCCCACGGCACGCCGCCGGGCTGGTCCACGATCAGGCCGGCAAGGGCCCCGCCGGCGGCGCTGGCGCTGACCGTGACGGTGATCGCCCACGTGTACGCCTCGTTCAGCATCCCGCCCGGGGCGATCCGCCCCACGAGCGTGTTCTCCACCGTGAGGGCGGGGGCGATGGTCGCGCCGCCGACGACGAGCGCGGCGCCCAGGGCCAGCGGGCCCGGCATGACGGTGAGCACGACGAAGCTCGCCGACACCCCGCCGAGCAGCCAGGCGAACTGCCTGGACAGGGCCATCGCCGGCCGCCGGGTGCCGTACCAGATGCCGCCCGCGGCGCTGCCGACGCCCCACACCGCGAGCAGCAGGCCGGCGAGGCTCTCGGCGTTCCCGCCGCCGGCGTGCTCGGTGGCGTACGCGGGCACGGCCACCCCGGCGGCGCCGAACGCCGTCCCGAGGCCGCCGACGCACAGCAGGAGCGCCGGGAACCCGGCCACCCGCAGCGGGCCCAGGCCGCGGGTCCGGTGGTGGTCCCGGTGCGGCCGCCAGCCCCGGATGACCCGGCCCCGGGCGACCGAGACGGTGCCGACCAGCGTGACCACGGCGGCCACCCAGATGGCGGCGGCGGGCCCGGCCACGAGGCTGCACCCGGCGAACAGGATGGGCCCGATCACGAAGACGATCTCGAACAGGGAGGTCTCCGCCGCCAGCGCCGCCGCCCGCAGGTGATGCCGGCCCGTGCCGGGGCCCGTGAGGTCCGACCAGGCGCCCCGGATCGCGGCCGTCAGCGGCGGGTAGGTCGCGCCGGCGAGCGCGGACGCGGCGAAGATCCAGCCCAGGGCCGCCTCACCGCCGCGGCTGGCCAGCAACAGCAGCGCCAGCCCGGCCGGGTGGGCGACCGCGGTGAACAGCAGCACCGCCCCGGGCCCTCGTCGGTCGGCAAGTCGGCCGGCCACCGGGCTCAGCGCCGCCCCGGCCAATGCGTAGAGGCCGCCGGCGATGGCGGCGGGCGCGTACCGCCCGGTGGCCTGCTGCACCAGGAGCAGCAGCGCGAGCGGGGTCATGCCGATGCCCAGGCGGGCCACGATCCCGCCGGTGAGCAGCATCGGCGCGCCGGGGATGCGCCACACCGCACCGTACTGACGAAGCGGCCCCACGCGCACACCTCCCGGTCGACAGCATCGCGTAATGAGCGAACAGCTCACCGACCCTAACCATCGGGGCCGGCATCCCGGACCCGGTTTACGGGGTGGGCCGGCTCACACCGCCCGGAGCGCGGCCGGCGAAAGGCGACGCTGGCCGGCCCCCGCGCGGGGCCGGCCAGCGATCACGCTCAGCGGACGAACTCGACCGGGCCGGCCGCGGCTGCCATCCGCTCCAGCCGCCGGACCCGTTCCGCCATCGGCGGGTGGGTGGAGAACAGCGCCCCGAGGCCGCCGCCGCTCAGCGGGTTGGCGATCATCAGGTGCGCCGCGCTGGCGAGCTGGCCGTCGGCCTTCAGCGGCAGGCGGGCGGTCCCATAGTGGATCTTCCGGAGCGCGCTGGCCAGCGCCAGCGGGTCCCGGGTCAGGGCGGCGCCGGAGGCGTCGGCCTGGTATTCGCGGTTGCGGCTGATGGCCAGCTGGATGACGCTCGCGGCCAGCGGGCCGAGGATCATCATGAGCAGCAGCGCAGCCGGGTTGGGGGCGTCCTCGTCGTCGCCGCCGAGCGGCAGGAAGAAGGCCAGGTTCGCCAGCATCGTGATGATGCCGGCCAGGCCGGCGGCCACGCTGGAGATCAGGATGTCGCGGTTGTAGACGTGTGACAGCTCGTGGCCGATGACGCCGCGCAGCTCCCGGTGGTCGAGGATCTCCAGGATGCCCTGCGTCACCGCGACGGCGGCGTGGGCCGGGTCACGTCCGGTGGCGAACGCGTTGGGCTGCAGGGTCGGGCTGACGTAGAGCCGCGGCATCGGCTGACCGGCCTCGGTGGCCAGCTCCCGCACCATCCGGTACAGCGCGGGGAACTGCGCCTCGCCGACCGGCTGCGCCCGCATGGCGCGCAGCGCGAGCTTGTCGGACCAGAAGTAGCTCGCGGCGTTCATCCCGAGCGAGACGACGACCGCGATGACGAGGCCCGAGCTGCCGCCGAACCAGTACCCGACGGCCATGATGAGGGCGGTGAGAAGGCCGAGCAGGGCGGCCGTCTTTACACCGTTGTAGTGGCGGTGCACGATCACTCCTTCAATGCGCGGGGCTTGTGGACCCGCTGATGGGTCCAACGCCCGCGCACCGCGCAGCAATCCGCCGGCCGCTGTGAATCGGCTGAAACCGGCAGCGTGTCAGGAGGCCAGGTCCAGCACCCACTGGGGGGCGAAGCCGGCCGCCACGGCGATCGCGGTGGCGCCCGCCAGGACGGCGAGGACGGGCCAGGGGGCGCCCGGAGCGGCGGCGGGGCCGGCCGGGGCCGGCTGCGGCGGCGCGTAGAGGGCCGCCGCGACCCGTACGTAGTAGGCCAGGCCGATCACCGCGTTGAGCGCGACGATCAGGGCCAGCCAGCCCGCTCCCCCGGTCAGCAGGGAGCGGACCACCGCCACCTTGGCGAACAGCCCGGCCAGCCCCGGTGGCAGGCCGGCGAGCCCGATCAGCGCCAGCACCAGCGCCGCGGACACCCACGGGCGCCGCCGGGCGGCGCCCCGGTAGGCGTCGATGGGCCCGCCGTCCGCGCCGGCCGGGCGCAACGCCACCACCGCCGCGAAGGCGGCCAGCTCCAGCACCACGAAGAAGACGGTGTACGCCACGGCGGCGGCCACGGCGAGGTTCTGCGCCTCCGCCGACCGGCCGGCCGCGAACGCCGCCGCGCCCAGCGGCGCCAGGATGTAGCCGGCCTGGGCGACCGACGACCAGGCGAGCAGCCGAACCATCCGGACCTGGCGCAGCGCCACCAGGTTGCCGACGGTCATGGTGAGCACGGCCAGGGTGGCGAGCACCGGACCGGTCCGCTCGGCGGGCAGCGCGACCACGCCGACGGCCAGCACCGCCACCACGCCGCCCAGCTTGGATGCCGTGGACAGGTATGCGGCGATCGGCAGCGGCGCCCCGTCGTAGGTAGCCGGGGCCCAGGCGTGGAACGGCACGGCGGCGACCTTGAACGCCAACCCGGCCACCACCAGGGCGGCCGCGACGGCGGCCAGCGGGGTGTCCAGCGGGCCGGCGTCCCGCAGCGGCTCCAGGTGCAACACGCCCGTCGCGGCGTACAGCAGCGCGGCGCCGAGCAGGGTGAGCGTGGTGGCGACGACGCTCACCACGAAGAACGTCACGGCCGCCTCGGCGCTGGCGACGGTCTGCCGGCGCAACCCCACGAGCACGTACAGCGGGAGCGTGACGGTCTCCAGCGCCACGATCAGCGTGATCAGATCCCCCGCGCCACCCAGCACGACGCCCCCGGCCATCGAGCAGGCCAGCAGGAAGGCGTACTCGCCCGCCGGCACGCCGGGCAGCCGCGCGGACAGGCCCAGCACGCCGAGGGTGAGCAGCGCGAACAGCGCCGCCACCAGCGCCGCCCGGTCACCGGCGAGGTAGGAGCAGGCGTCGCCGGCGCACAGGGTCGCCCGGTCCGGGCCGGCGCCCACAAAGGACGCGCCGGCGGCGGTGGCGGCGGCGCCCACCGCGGCCACGGCCAGTGTCGCGCCCCGCCGGCCGACCAGCAGGTCCGCCAGCAGCACGAGGACGGCGGTGCCGGCGGCCAGGTACGCCGGCAGCAGCGCGACATGATCCACGCTCTGCGTCATGAATCGGTCCCCAGCAGGGCGGCCACCGGGTCACCGGCGATGCCGAGGACCAGGGCCGGCGCCAGCCCGAGCAGCAGCGCCAGCAGGACCAGCGGCGCCCACGCCACCACCTCCGGCCAGGCCAGCGACCCCACCCCGCGCGGCCCCACACCCGGCGGTCGCGCGACGGCCGGACCCGGTGGGCCGTGCGTGACGCGGCGGAGCAGGCGCAGCAGGTACGCCGCCGTCAGCGCCCCGCCCACCGCGGCGGTCACCGCCAGCGCCGTCCACAGCGGACCGCCCCGCTCGAGGGCGGCGACCACGGCGAACGCCTCCCCCCAGAAGCCGGCCAGGCCGGGCAGCCCGAGGGACGCCAGCGCGGCGTAGCCGAGCAGCCCGGACAGCGCCGGGGCGCGTTCCCGCAGCCCGCCGAGGTCGGCCAGCTCGCCGGTGCCGTACCGGTCCTTCACCGCCCCGGCCAGGAAGAACAGCAGGCCGGTGATGACGCCGTGGGCGACGTTGCCGATCAGGGCCGCGGAGATGCCGGTGGCGGTGAGGGTGGCGATGCCGAGCAGCACGAAGCCCATGTGCCCGACGCTGGAGTAGGCGATCAGCCGCTTGATCTCGGTCTGGGCAAGGCAGACCAGCGACCCCACGACGATCGCCGCGACGGCGAGCACGCCGAGGACGGGCGCCGCCTCCCGCGCGCCGAGCGGGGCGACGCCCACGGCGACCCGGATCAGCCCGTACGTGCCCATCTTGAGCAGCACCCCGGCCAGCAGCACGCTGCCCACCGTCGGGGCCTGGGTGTGCGCGTCGGGCAGCCAGGTGTGCAGCGGCCACAGCGGGCTCTTCACCGCGAACGCGACCGCGAACAGCGTGAACGCGGCGAGCTGCGTCCCGCGCGACAGGCCCCCGCCCCCGGTGAGCTCGACAAGGTCGGCGGTGCCGGCGGCCGCCACCACGGTGAACACCCCGACGAGCAGCAGCACCGAGCCGAGCAGGGTGTAGAGCGCGAACTTGCGGGCCGCGTGCCGCCGGCCCGCGCCGCCCCAGCCGGCGATGACCGCGTACATCGGCAGGAGTACGACCTCGAAGAAGACGAAGAACAGGACCAGGTCGAGGGCCAGGAACGTGCCGAGGATGCCGGCCTCCACGACCAGCAGCAGGGCGGCGAGCGTACGCCCCGGGCCGCCGGCCGGCGCGTGCCAGACGGTGTACGCGCAGCACAGCAGCGTCAGCAGCGCGGTCAGGACGACGAGCGGGTACGAGATGCCGTCCACCCCGAGGTGCAGGCGCAGGTCGAGGCCGGGCACCCACGGCGCGTCCACCTCGTGCCACGGCTGCACCGCGGGCCGGCCGGCGTCGGCGCCGTACCGGAACCAGCCGACCCCGTCCCGGCCCCACCACAGCGCCGCGCTGGCCACGAACGCGACCCCGGCGAAGGCGGTCGCGGCGAGCCGGCCGGCCCGGTCCGGCAGGGCCACCGCCACCGCGGCGCCGAGCAGCGGCACGGCCAGCACGGCCACCAGGAGCACCTGCCCGGCCGTCATGACACGGTCCCGAGGACGGCGGCCGCCAGGCCGATCAGCACCGCGCCGGCC
>DASQDS010000806.1:0-3164 GCA_035634075.1 Pilimelia sp.
CCCAGAAGCGTGCCGACACGGATCTGGAGCGCGCCGGGGCGGCCGAGCGCGACGGCGCCCGCGCGGTGGCCGCCATCGAGGCGGAGCAGGCCGAGCTGGAACGCCGGCGCGCGGCCGCTGACCAGGAGCTGGGCCGGCGCAAACTGGCCCGCAAGGCAGCCGAGCGGGCCGCCGCGGTGGCCCGCCGGCGGGTGGGTGACGCCCAGGCGGCTGTCGAGGCAACCGATACGGACGGCGAGATCGCAACGGGACGGGCTGACCGCAAGCGGGTGCGCGGTGCACAATCGGGCGCGTGACTCCGGAACTCGCCGCCGCCGCGTGCAAGATCGCCGTGCAGGAGCTCGGCGGCGCCTTCGCGGAGGACCCCAAGACCCTGCGCCGCGCCCGCCAGCTGAAGCTCTCCGGCTGGGCGTTCTACGTGGCCGGGCGGGGCGGTGCGCTGGGGGACGTGCGGCCCGACACCGTGGCGGCGGCGCTCGGGTTCATCGCCCCGGAGGCGGTCAACGACGGCTGGGACGCCGCCCGCCGCGTCGCCACCCCCGCCGACGTGGCGGCCCACAACCTGGCCGAGTGCTGCCGCTGGGGCGCCGAGCATCTCGGGCACTTCGGCGGCCTGGAGCGGTTGATGGAGCTCAGCGAGCGGGTCGTGCTGGCCGCCGACCCGGCCGGGATGCCGCTGTTCGCCGCCTGGCGGGCCATGCCGGTGCCGGAGGACAGCCCGGGGGCGCGGGCGGCCGTGCTGCTGCACCTGCTGCGCGAGCACCGGTGCGGGTCGCACCTGCTGGCCGTCCGGGCCGCGGGCCTGACCCCGCTGGAAGCGATCATCGCCGGGCCGGACGGCGAGGCGGGCGCGGTCGCGTTCGGCTGGCAGCCGCCGTACCCGCCACTGGGCCCCCTGGTGCGCCGCCGCGTGTGGGCCGAGGCGGTCACGGACCGGCTCGCCGGGCAGGCGTACCGGGTGCTGGAGCCGGTGGAACGGGTGGAGCTGGTGGGCCTGCTGGACAGCGCGCTGGCCGAGCACAAGGCCGCCCCGGTGCTCGATTGACCGCGCGGCGCCCGCCGTCAGGGGGACGCGGTGCGGGTGGGCCGGGCGCGCAGGCCGGCCACGTAGTCGTCCGGCGCGCCGGCCTTCTCCGCCGCGTTGGCGATCTCCGAGAGATACCACGACGTGGGCATGCCGCCCTCGTACCCGGCGAAGACGTACACCCAGGCGGTCAGCTCGCCGTCCAGCGTCGCGACCCGCACGGTCAGTTTGCGGTACGTCCCCGCGCTGACCCCCTCGACCTCGTCGAGCTGGGCGGCGTCCCACGGGTGCACGTCGTAGACCGACACGAACACCCGGTCGCCCGGCGACTCCACGATGGTGGTGACGGCACCCTCCCAGCCGATGACGTCCTCACCGGCGAAGGTCAGCCGCCACCCTTCCAGCCAGCCCACCCCCACCATCGGGGAGTGCGGGCAGTACGCCCGCATGCGGGCGGGATCGAGATTAGAGCCGTACGCGGCGTAGTGACGCACGGCGATGACGATAGCCCGGCGGCGGCGTAGTGGAGAATACGACAGTGCGTGTCGGCGGAGTCCGAGGGAGAAACTGAGCTCGTGAGCCACATAGTGATCATTGGCGGCGGCCCCGCGGGGTACGAGGCCGCGCTCGTCGCCGCCCAACTGGGGGCCGAGGTCACCGTCGTGGAGGAGCACGGGGTGGGGGGCGCCTGCGTGCTCTCCGACTGTGTCCCCTCCAAGACCTTCATCGCCAGTTCGGAGGTGGTGACGGCGTCCCGGGACACCGCCGAGTTCGGCGTGTTCCCCGCCGGCCCGGAGGCGGCCACGGTCGACGCGGCGGTCGTCCACGGCCGGGTGAAGAACCTGGCGCGGGCGCAGTCGGCCGACATCCTGGCCAAGCTGGTCAAGGCCGGCGTGCACGTCGTGCACGGCACCGCCCGGCTGGCGGAGGACACGCTCGGTCACACCCACCGGGTCGCCGTCCGGCCGGCCGAGGGTGACTCTGCGTACCACATCGATGCGTCGACGGTGCTCATCGCGACCGGGGCGACCCCGCGGGTGCTGCCGGACGCCGTCCCCGACGGCGAACGGATCCTCGACTGGCGGCAGGTCTACGACCTGCCCCGGCTGCCGGAGCACCTGATCGTCGTCGGTTCCGGCGTGACGGGCGCCGAGTTCGCCAGCGCCTACCTGGCGATGGGCGTGCGGGTCACGCTGGTCTCCAGCCGGGACAGGGTGATGCCGCACGAGGACGTGGACGCCGCGATGGCGATCGAGCGGGTCTTCCGCGACCGGGGGATGACCATCCTCAACAACTCGCGGGCCGCCGCGGTCCGGCGCGCCGGCGACGGGGTCGAGGTCGAGCTGGCCAGTGGGGACACGGTGGTCGGCAGCCACGCGCTGATGGCCGTCGGCTCGGTGCCGAACACGGCCGGGCTGGGGCTGGCGGAGTACGGGGTCGCGGTGGGCAAGGGCGGCTACCTCACCGTCGACCGGGTGTCCCGGACCAACGTGCCCGGCATCTACGCCGCCGGCGACTGCACCGGCGTCCTGCTGCTGGCCAGCGTGGCGGCGATGCAGGGCCGGATCGCGATGTGGCACGCGCTGGGCGACTCCGTGGCGCCACTGCGGCTGCGGACGGTGGCGGCGAACGTCTTCACCGACCCGGAGCTGGCCACCGTCGGGGTCACCCAGGACGAGGTGGATGCCGGCAAGGTGCCGGCGCGGCAGATGATGCTGCCGCTGGCGGGCAACGCGCGGGCCAAGATGGCCGATCTGCGGGACGGCTTCGTGAAGCTGTTCTGCCGGCCGGCGACCGGCCAGATCATCGGCGGGGTCGTGGTGGCGCCCAAGGCCAGTGAGTTGATCATGCCGATCACCCTGGCGGTGGAGAACAACCTGACGGTGGACCAGTTGGCCCACACGATCACGATCTACCCGTCGCTGTCCGGGTCGGTCACGGAGGCGGCCCGCCAGTTGATGTTGCACGCCCTGGAGTGACCGCGCCGCCGCCGTGGGCGCCCTCCGCGTCGGCGCCGGGGTCGGCGGGGTCGGTCGCGGCGCCGGGGTCGGTCGCGCCCGCCGGCCGCTCGGGGTCGCCGCCGAACAAGGCCAGCGCCAGGCCGGCGGCGCCGAACCCGGCGGCGGCGGCCACCGCCACC
>DASQDS010000807.1:0-1627 GCA_035634075.1 Pilimelia sp.
CGACCGCGAGCGCCGCCGGGGCGTCCAGGTCGTCGGCGAGGGCCTCCCGTACCGCGGCCAGCAAGCCCGGGCCGGACGGGCCGGCCGGCGCGGCCGTGGCGGCGCGCCAGCGGGCCAGGCGCTGCTGGGCGGTCTTGAGGACGTCGTCGGTCCACTGCCGGTCGGTGCGGTAGTGGTCGGCGAGCAGGGCCAGGCGGACGGCCATCGGGTCGACGTGGTCGGCGCGCAGCCGGGAGACGAAGACCAGGTTGCCCTTGGACTTGGACATCTTCTCGCCGTCCAGGCCGATCATGCCGGCGTGCACGTAGTGGGCGGCGAACGGCGACCGCCCGGTCAGCCGCTCAGCGTGCGCGGCGGAGCACTCGTGGTGCGGGAAGAGCAGGTCGTTGCCGCCGCCCTGCACGTCGATGGTGTCGCCGAGCAGCCCCAGCGCGATGACGGCGCACTCGATGTGCCAGCCCGGACGGCCGGGGCCCAGGTCGCCGCCGTCCCAGGCGGGTTCGCCGTCGCGGGCGCCGCGCCACAGCAGCGCATCCAGCGGGTCGCGCTTGCCGGGCCGCTGCGGGTCGCCGCCGCGCTCCGCGGCCAGGGTGAGCATCTCGGCGCGGGACAGGTTCGATTCATAGCCGAACCGGGCGGCGGCGGACACCGCGAAGTACACGTCGCCGGTGCCGTCGTCGAGGCGGTAGGCGGCGCCGTCGTCGAGCAGCTCCCGGACCTTCGCCACGATCGCCGGGATGGATTCCACGGCACCGACGTAGTGCGCCGGCGGGATCAGCCGCAGCGCCTCCATGTCCTCGCGGAACAGGGCGGTCTCGCGCATCGCCAGGACCACCCAGTCCTCGCGGTCGCGGGCCGCCCGCTCCAGCAGCGGGTCGTCGATGTCGGTGACGTTCTGCACGTACCGCACCTCGTGGCCGGCGTCGCGCCACGCCCGGTTCACCAGGTCGAACGTGATCATCGTGGCGGCGTGGCCGAGGTGGGTGGCGTCGTACGGGGTGATTCCGCAGACGTACATGGTGGCCGGCCCGGTGGGCCCGGTCGGGTGCACGGCGCGGCGGGCGGAGTCGAACAGCGCCAACGGACGCCCGGTGCCCGGCAGCGTCGGCACCTGGTGCCCGGTCCAAGAATCCATGGGCTAAGCCTAGCCAGCCTCAGATCGGCGGCCACGGGACGGCGGGCCAGTCGGCGGACGGGCGCGGGTAACGGCCCCCGGCCAGCAGCGCCCCCACCCGCGCGGCCAACCGGGTCACCTCGGCCCGGGTGAGGTGCTCCGCGACCGCGGCGCCGAGCTCGCCGTCGAGGCGACCGGCCAGCGAGCGCAGCATCTCCACCGCCGCGGCGGGCAGCCGGTGCCCCGTCCAGCCCCACAGCACCGTGCGCAGCTTGTCCTCCACGTGGAAGCACACGCCGTGATCCACCCCGTAGACCCGGGCGTCGGCGCTGAGCAGCACATGGCCGCCCTTGCGGTCGGCGTTGTTGAGCACCGCGTCCAGCACCGCCAGCCGGCCCAGCCGGGGGTCGTCCGCGTGCGCCAGCGCGTACGCGTCGCCGTCGTCGTCGCGGGCCGACGCGATCGACAGCCAGCCGGCCGGCAGCTCGTAGGCCGGCACGAACCCGACCAGCG
>DASQDS010000808.1:0-2463 GCA_035634075.1 Pilimelia sp.
GGCGCCGGCCCCGATCGCCGCGCTGCTGGTCCTCTGCCTGTTCGCGTTCGTCGTGACGTTCGTCGTCTGGTGCGTGTGGATGGGCATGCGGCTGCTCATCCTGCCGCGCGGGCGGACGACCCCCCGGCGGGCCGGCTGAGCCACCGGTCCCGCCAGCGGCAGCTCAGCCGGCCGCGCGCCGGATGTACGCGGCGCACTGCTTGGTCACCACCGGCCACTGTGCGCCGAGCGCCGGCGGGGACGCCGCGACCAGGCCGCGGCTCTCCAGCACCACCGCGCGGAAGAAGGCGAGCATCTTGGCGCGGCCGTAGCGGGTGGCCAGGCAGCTCACCCCGAGGTAGGCGACGCCGTACCGGGCCGAGGCCTCCTGTTGGGAGGCCTTCCTGCCCGGCTGGGCCACGGTCAACTCGCCCCCCCACGTGCCGCGGACGAACCTGCGGGTCTGGGACCGCTCGGGGTACGCCGACACCGGCCGGCCGTCCATCGCGGCGTACTCCGCCAGCCCTTCCACCAGCCACCACGTCGCCGCCCGGTCCCGGGACCGGGTGCCCCCGCCGAGCGTCGCTACGTGCGCGAGCTCGTGCCGCAGCAGCAGCCGCAGGTCGGTGTTGGCCAGGGCGGAGAGCCGGATGACCACGGACTGGGCCTGGCCCTGCGCGAACCCGGCCACCCACTCACCGATGTCGCTGCGGGCCCAGGCGTCCCACTCCTTCTCGCTGGCCAGGTACACCACGTACCGGGTGGGCGCGGTGCCGCTCGCGTACTTGTCCGCGGCCCGGGCCGCGGCCTCCGCGGTCGCGAGGACCGAGGGGATCCGGCCGGCGTTGCGGGCGGTCGCCGCGACGACCACCCGCTTGCCGACGGTCGCCCGCAACGTCGACTCCGTCCACGGTGGCGCCACCGTGCCGGAGTACGCCTTCGGCCACACCTCGACGATCCGGGCGACGTTGTCCTGCCCGATCTTCCACATCGTGTGCAGGTCCAGCGGGACGGGCGCGCAGGACTGCTCGGCGAAGCAGTAGTTCACCCGCACGGTCGAGATCCACCGCTCGGTCGTGGGGTCGTACCGCCGGAACTCGGTGACGGTCGGCGCCCACTGCCGCACCCCCATCGCGCGCAGCGTGCTGAAGCGCTCGGACAGCCAGGCGACCGAGCGCTTGGCGGCCGGGTCGGTGGCGCCGAGGAACCGACCCCGGTTGCCGCGCAGCAGGGCGTCGGCCTGCGCCCGCAGGGTCGCGGCGGCCGCGTTCTGCTTGGCGTCCAGCAGCGCCCGCTCGTCCGCCTCCGCCCGCTCCAGCCGCTCGCGCTGGGCCCGCAGCCGCTCCAGCACCGGATCGGGTGCGGTCTCCCCCGCGGCGACGTCCGCCGGGTCGTCGGTCAGCCCGTTGGCGATCCACATCAGGCTTCCGCCGCACAGCGAGGCGACAAGCAGCACCGCCGCCGCGATCAGCCACATCCGCCGGGAGCGCCGGGCGGGCCCCGCCGGCTCCCCCGGGTCGGCCGGCCAGTGCGGCGGCGCCAGCGGGTACGGTGCCCCCGGGAACGGCGGCGGGTGTTGCTCGCGTGGCGCCTGGTGCGGATGTCCACCGTCGGGAGGGCGGACGTAGGGGTGCGACACGCCAGAAGGATACAGACGGCGGCCCCGGCGTACGGCCCACTCAGCGGCAGCCCCCGCTGCCGGGTGCCCGGCCGTGTCGCCGGGCCGGGCGATGCGCGGCGCCGCCCGCACTGATAGATATGGACGATTAGCCCTCAGTCAGCGCATCGATGCGGAGGACAAGCCCGTGGCCACCACCCACATTTCCGTCCCGCTGGACGAGGGCAGTGCCGAGTTCATCGAGGTGGAGGTCGACCGGCGGGACCTGGAGGGGGTCGAACTCGTCGCCGCCGGGGACGGTCACGGGCCGGCGCGCGCACTGTTCACCGTCGCCGAGTCCTTCGACCGGGTCGTGCCCGCGCTGAGCGAGATCGTGACCCGGCTGCGCGCCGCCGCGCACACGCCCGACGAGATCTGTATGCAACTCGGCCTCGCCGTCGGCGGGGAGACCGGTCTGATCTTCACCAAGGGCACCGCCGGGGCGAACTTCACCGTGACGATGACGTGGAAGAAGCCAGGTGCCGCGGCCTGAGCACGCGATCGCCCGGGTCCTCGGCCGGACCCGGCCCGTGGGCCTCGCCTTTCTGGTCCGGGACCGGGAGTTGCTGACCTGCGCGCACGTGGTGAACACGGCCCTGGGCCGGCCGAAGGAGGCGACCGACCCGGCCCTCGGCGCGCCCTTGGAGATCGAGTTCGTCTTCGCGGACGGCGGGCGGCGGCGGGGCGCCGTGGTGGCCGGGTGGCTGCCGACACCCGGCGCCTTCAGCCAGCGGGACGCCGCCGTCCTGCGGCTGTCGGAGACGGCGCCGGCCGAGCTGCCGCGGTTGCGGCTCGCTGACGCGGACGCCGGCGGCGCCGGCGGCGAC
>DASQDS010000809.1:0-6163 GCA_035634075.1 Pilimelia sp.
GGCCGGCTGGCGCGCGCCTGCGCGGCCGCCTGGCTAGGGGTGGCCCAGCGCCCGTTCCAGGATGTCCAGGCCGCGGTGCACCTCGCTGGGCGAGATGACCAGCGGCGGCAGCAGCCGCACCACGTTGCCGTACGTGCCGCAGGTCAGCGTCAACATGCTGGCCTCGTGGCACCGCCGCGACACCGCCGCCGCGAGCGCCGGGTCGGGCGCCGCGCCGGACGGGGTGGGCCCGGGGGCGGCCGGGTCGACGAACTCCACCGCGAGCATCGCGCCCCGGCCCCGCACGTCACCCACCCGCCGGTCCGCCGCCGCGAGCGCGCGCAGCCGCGGCAGCGCCGCCGAGCCGATCCGCCGGGCGGCCGCCGCGAGGTCGAGTTCCCGCATGGTCTCGATCGACGCGAGCGCCGCGGCGCAGGAGATCGGGTTGCCGCCGTAGGTGCCACCCAGGCCGCCGACGTGCACCGCGTCCATCAGGCCCGCCCGGCCGGTGACACCGGACAGCGGCAGGCCGCCCGCGACGCCCTTGGCCACCGTCACCATGTCGGGCTCGACCCCTTCGGCCTCGCACGCGAACCACGCCCCGGTCCGGCAGAAGCCGGTCTGGATCTCGTCGGCGATGAACACCGCGCCGGCCGAGCGGGCCCAGGACCACAGCTCCGGCAAAAAGCCGGGGGCCGGCACCACGAACCCGCCTTCACCCTGGATGGGCTCGACCAGCACGGCGGCGACGTTCGCCGCACCGACCTGCGCGGTCACGGCGTCGATCGCGCGGGCCGCGGCCTCGCCGCCGGACAGGCCGCCGTCACGGTACGGGTACGACATCGGCACCCGGTAGATCTCCCCGGCGAACGGGCCGAACCGGTGCTTGTACGGCATCGACTTCGCCGTCAACGCCATCGTGAGGTTGGTCCGCCCGTGGTAGGCGTGCTCGAAGACGACGACCGCCTGCCGGCCGGTGGCGTGCCGGGCGATCTTCACGGCGTTCTCCACCGCCTCGGCGCCCGAGGTGAACAGCGCCGTCCGCTTCTCGAAGGAGCCCGGGGTGAGCGCGTTCAGCTCCTCGCACACCGCCACGTAACCCTCGTACGGCGCCACCATGAAGCAGCTGTGGGTGAAGCGGGCCGCCTGCTCCGCCACCGCCGCCACCACCCGGGGCGCCGACGCGCCGACGCTGGTGACGGCGATGCCGGCGGCGAAGTCCAGCCACTCCCGACCGTCCACGTCCACGATGGTCGCGCCGCCGGCCCGCTCGACGTACGAGCTGATCACGCTGCCGACACCGCGCGCGACCGCGGCGGTGCGCCGCTTGTGCAGCTCACCGGACGAGGTCACGGCTCAGCCCCCCAGGTGGTGCATGACGTGCTTGACGCGGGTGTAGTCCTCCAGGCCGTACATCGACAGGTCCTTGCCGTGGCCCGAGTGCTTGAAGCCGCCGTGCGGCATCTCGGCCACCAGCGGGATGTGCGTGTTGACCCAGACGCAGCCGAAATCCAGGCGCCGGGTCATCCGCATGGCCCGGCCGTGGTCGCGGGTCCAGACGGAGGACGAAAGGCCGTACTCGACGCCGTTCGCCCAGCGGACGGCCTCGTCCTCGTCGGTGAACCGCTGCACCGTGATCACCGGGCCGAAGACCTCGTCCTGGATGATCTCGTCCTGCTGCCGGACGCCGGAAACCACGGTGGGCGCGTAGAAGAACCCCCGCTCGCCGACCCGCGCCCCGCCTGCCTGCACGGCGGCGTGGTCCGGCAGCCGGTCCAGGAAGCCGCCGACCCGGTCGAGCTGGCGGGCGCTGTTGAGCGGGCCGTACGCCACGTCGGCGTCGTCGGGCAGCCCCGTCTTCGTGCCCTTCGCCTGCTCGGCCAGGGCGGCGACGAAGTCGTCGTGCACCCGCGGCCCGGCCAGCACCCGCGTCGCGGCCGTGCAGTCCTGCCCGGCGTTGAAGTACCCCGCGCCCGCGATGGCCTCCGCCGCGGCGGCCAGGTCGGCGTCGTCGAAGACCACCACGGGGGCCTTGCCGCCCAGCTCCAGGTGGGTGCGCTTGAGGTCCACCGCGGCCGCCGCGGCGACCTCCCGGCCGGCCCGCGTCGACCCGGTGATCGAGACGAGCTGCGGGGTGGGGTGGGCGACGAGTGCGCGGCCGGTGTCGCGGTCGCCGCAGAGCACGTTGAACACGCCAGGTGGCAGGAACTCGGCGGCCAACTCGGCGAGCAGCAGCGTGGACACCGGCGTGGTGTCCGAGGGTTTCAGCACCACCGCGTTGCCGGCGGCGAGCGCCGGGGCGATCTTCCAGATCGCCATCATCAGGGGGTAGTTCCACGGCGTGACCTGGGCGCACACGCCGATCGGCTCCCGCCGCACGTAGGACTCGTGGCCGTCGAGGTAGGTGCCGGCCGAGCGGCCCTCCAGGATCCGGGCCGCGCCGGCGAAGAACCGGAGCTGGTCCACGGCCGGCGGCAGCTCCTCCGACGCGGTCAGGCCGCGCGGCTTGCCCGTGTTGCGCACCTCCGCGTCGACCAGCTCGTCGGCTCGGGCCTCCATCGCGTCGGCCAGCTTGAGCAGGGCGCGCTGCCGGGCGGCCGGGGTGGTGTCCCGCCAGGTCTCGAAGCCGGCTGCCGCCGCGGCCATCGCGGCGTCGACGTCCGCCGGCCCGGACACGGGGGCAGCCGCGAACACCTCCCCGGTGCACGGATCCACCAGGTCGGCGTACCCGCCGTCCGCCGGCTCGACGTAGGCGCCGTCGACGAAGTTGCGCAGCACCTGTTTGTCGGCCATGGGGCGCCCCCTGCTTCGGTCGGGCCCGGCACGCGGATCGTGCCAGGACAGCGGATTCACGCCTCTCCGTCATCTTCGACTACCGATTCCGCAGCCCACAAGCGTTCGACGCGACTGTTTCCGTGCGGGTATCGGCAACCGGGCGGGCGGCTGCGGACGGCTATCGTGGCGTGGTGGAGGTCGACGAGACGCAGCCCATCCCGTTCCGGGTCGCCGGCGGGCCGGCCCACAGCGACGACGCCGTCACGGTCAGGTCACCGTACGACGGTCGCACCGTTGCGCGTACCAGCAATGCCTCGCCCGACCAGGTCGAGCGCGCGGTCGCCGCGGCGGCCGGCGTCGCCGACGAGGCCGCCGCCCTGCCGGCGCACGCCCGCGCCGCCGCGCTGGACCACGTCTCGCGGCGGTTGGCCGAGCGCACCACGGAGGTCGCCGAGCTGATCACCGCGGAGAGCGGCAAACCGGTCAAGTGGGCGACGGCCGAGGTCGGCCGCGCCGTCTCGACGTTCCGCTGGGCCGCCGAGGAGGCCCGCCGTTTCTCCGGCGACCTCCAGCGCCTCGACACCGATCCCACGTCGACCGGCCGGATCGCGCTCGTGCGCCGGGTGCCGCGCGGCCCGGTGCTGGGCATCACGCCGTTCAACTTCCCGCTCAACCTCGTCGCGCACAAGGTCGCGCCGGCGCTAGCCGTGGGCGCCCCGATCATCGTGAAACCGGCGCCGGCCACGCCGCTGTCCGCGCTGTTGCTCGGCGAGCTGGTCGCCGAGACCGTGCTGCCGGCGGGCGTGCTGTCGGTGCTGCCGATGCCCAATGAGCGGGCCACCGAGCTGGTCGCCGACCCGCGCCTGCCGGTCGTGTCGTTCACCGGGTCCGGGCCGGTCGGTGCGGCGATCCGGCGAGCCGTGCCGGCCAAGCACGTCACGCTGGAGCTGGGCGGCAACGCGGCGGCCGTGGTCTGCGGCGACTACGCCGACCTGGACTGGGCCGCCACCCGCATCGCCACCTTCGGCAACTACCAGGCCGGCCAGAGCTGCATCGCGGTGCAGCGGGTCATCGTCCACGAACGCGTGCTCGCCGACTTCCTGCCCCGGCTCGTCGCCGCGGTGCGGGCCTTGCGCACCGGTGACCCGGCCGACCCGGCGACCGACGTGGGGCCGCTGATCAGCGAGGACGCGGCGGCGCGGGTCGCGTCGTGGGTCGACGAGGCGGTCGCCGGCGGCGCCGTCGTGGCCACGGGCGGCAACCGCGAGGGTACGGCGTACGCGCCCACGGTGCTCACGGATGTGCCCGTCGGGGCGCGCGTATGCGACGAGGAGGTGTTCGGCCCCGTCCTGGTGGTGCGGGCCGTCCCCGACGACGAGGCGGCGTTCGCGGCGGTGAACGACTCGCCGTACGGGCTGCAGGCCGGCGTCTTCACCACCGACCTGCGCACCGCGTTCCGGGCGCACCGGGTGCTCCGGGTCGGCGGCGTGATCGTCGGCGACGTGCCGTCCTACCGGGCGGACCAGATGCCGTACGGCGGGGTGAAGGGCAGCGGCGTGGGCCGCGAGGGCGTGCGGAGCGCGATGGACGACTACACGGAACCCCGCGTCATGGTGCTGACGGGCCTGGACCTGTAGCCGGTCCGGTGTCGTCCGTGTCCGAGGTGTCGTCCGTGATCCAGGTGCCGTCGTCGCGCACCCGGGGCGCGGGGCCGCCGATCACGAGGGTCGTCAGCGCCTCGTCGATCGTCGCGCCGAGGAACCACTCGCCGGCCTGGTCGAGCGCGAACACCCGGCCAAGCTCGTCGATGGCCAGCACGGCGTCGCCCCGGCCCTCCGCGCCCAGCGGGAACAGCCGCGCGCCGAGCACCGTCCCGAATTCGGCCAGCACGTCGGCGGTGTACGCCGCCGCCGACGGGTTGATCTCGAAGACGCGGGTCCGGTGCACCCGGCCGGGGCCGCGCCGGCCGCACACCAGGCCCGGGAAGTCCGTCAGCGCCCGCCGGGCCGCCGGGAACACCACGTGGACGTGCTCCTGCCCGGGCACGGCGGTGACCCGCGAGATCTCCGCGTCGGCGAGCGCGTCGTCCGCGTCGGTCGGTGCCCAGCCGCCGTCGGCCAGCACCGCGGCGACCTCGTCGGGGAACCGCCCCGGCTGCGGGCTGGGCTTCGGCCGGGGCAGCCACTGCTCGGCGTAGGCCAGGTCCGACCACGGCAGCAGCCCGAAGTAGACCAGTGCGGTCACGCAGGACTCGCAGGGCCGCGCCGGCTGCCCACCGGCGGGGTCGCCCGGCTCCCGGACGTGCCGCACGTCGAGCCGGGCCCCGCCCAGCAGCTTCCGCGCCTCCTCGTGTGTGACTGGCGCGGCGCCGCCGGCACGCCGGTCGGCGTCGTGGGCGTGCAGCGTGTCGGACAGCACGATCAGCTCGGCGTGCCGGTCGCCGCCGCGGGCCAGGTGCCCCGGCGGCAGGTCGTCGAGGTAGTCCCGGACCAGCGGGTGGTGCCGCAGGCGTTGATCGCCCTTGGCGCCGCCGGCCACGTACTCGATGTGCCGCAGCGTCACCCGCGCGGCGGCCGCCGGCGTCGGCCGCCGGCGCGCGGTGCGGCGCAGCTCGGCCGCCGGGTCGGCCGTCCGCACGCCGCCGACGATGGCCGGCCGGCTCTGCCGGTAGCGTGCCGCCACGGCGACCGGCGGGATGCCCGGCCAGGTCGACAGCGTCCCGGTCTCCTTGTCGATGACCGTGACCGTGCCGTCGCCCGGCATCGGCAGCACGCTCGACGGCTCCTTCGTCCACACGACGTAGCCGAGGTCGAACTCCGCCAGCATGGGCGTGCATTCGTACCCGCGGCGCAGCGACTCCCGGCGCGCCCACTGCGCCGCGACCGCCTCCGCCTCCCCGCGTTCGATCATCGGGTGGCGTCGGCCGGGCGGCGCGTCACCACGTCCCGTCGTCGCGGACGCGAGCGGCCCGCTGCCCGGTCACCAGGGCGACCACGGCGGCGTCCGCGGTGGCGCCGAGGAACCACTCGCCGGCCTGGTCAAGTGCGAACACGCGGCCGTGCTCGTCGATGGCGAGGATGGAGTCGTTGTCGCCCTCGGTGCCCAGCGGGAAGAGGCGGGCGCCGATCAGCGTGCCGAAGTCGGCCAGGATGTCCGCGCTGTGCGCCGCGGCGACCGGGTTGATCTCGAATACCCGGATCCAGTGCGCCAGGCCGGGGCCGCGCCGGCCGGCGACCGCGCCCACCAGGCCGGTCATCGCCTGCCGCGCGGCCGGCAGGTCCACGTGCCGGTGCTCGGCGCCGGGGACGGCCAGCACCTCCCCGGTCCACGCCTCGGCGAGCATGTGGTCGACCTCGCTGACCCGCCAGCCGCCCGCCGCGAGCACCGCGGCGACCTCCGGCGGGAACCG
>DASQDS010000810.1:0-2257 GCA_035634075.1 Pilimelia sp.
GGCACCGCCGCGCCCTCGGTCACGCCAGCGCCCCGGCCCCGCCGGTCGCCCCCAGCGGCCCGCCCGCGCCGTGCGGCCGCAGGCGCTCCCGCAGCGCCGCCAGCTCCGTCCGGGCGGCGGCGACGCCGTCCGGCGTCAGGCGGTAGTAGCGCCGGGCGGGGCGACCCTCGGCGACCGGGTCGATGTCCTCCCACTCGGCCACGAGCCAGCCGGCGCCCTGCAGGCGCAGCAGGATCGGATACAGCGTGCCGCTGGGCTGGCCGGTCGCCCGCATCAGCTCCAGGCCGTAGCGCTCGGCCGTCGGGTCGGCGAGCAGCACCGCCAGCACCTGCGCGACGCCGGCGGTGATCCGGACGGGTTCCACCATGCCGCCACCATAACCGGTTTCCTACATAGGGTCCAGCTCCCCGGTAGGGTGCGACGAAACGCGACGGGAGGCGGCGATGGAGTTCGGCGTGGGGTACTTCCCGACACACGACGGGATCGGGCCGGGCCCGCTCGCCCGGCTCGTCGAGCAGCGCGGCCACAGCGCCCTGCTGTTCGCCGAGCACACCCACATCCCGGCGCGGGAGCGGGCGCGCGCTGGCAGCGGCCCGCTGCCGCCGAAGTACTGGAGCTGCTACGACCTGTTCGTGGCGCTGACCGCGGCCGCCGCGGCGACCACCCGGCTGCGGGTCGGCAGCGCGGTCTGCCTGGTGGTCGAGCGCGACCCGATCGTCACGGCCAACGCGGTCGCCAGCGTCGACCACCTCAGCGGCGGACGGCTGGAATTCGGCGTCGGCGCGGGGTGGAACCGCACGGAGATGCGCCACCACGGCACGGACCCCCGCACCCGGATGGAGCTCCTGCGGGAGCGGGTGGAAGCGATGCGGGCCATCTGGACGCAGCCCGAGGCGAGCTACGCCGGCCGGTTCGTCTCCTTCGAGGGCGTCCTGTCGTACCCCAAGCCCGCCCAGCGCCCGTACCCGCCGATCCTGGTGGGCGGCGACGGCCCGACGGTGCTGGACCGGGTGCTGGCCTACGGCGACGCCTGGATCCCGAACTACCGCGGCGACGACGCCATCTTCGACCGCATCCGCGAGCTGCGCGAGCGCGCGCAGCGGCCGGTCGAGGTGCAGCTGATGCTGAGCGCGCCGGGCGACGCCGCGGTGCTGGCCAGGTTGGCCGGGGCGGGGGTACGGCGGGCGCTGTACTGGCTGCCGTCCGGCCCCGCCGCGGTGGTGGAGCCGGCGCTGGAGCGCTGGGAGCGGGCGATCGGCGAGTTCACCGGCGGGTGACGCCGGCCACTAGGCTCGGCGGCAAACTCGCGGCAGCCGGGGACAGGGGGCACCGTGCGGGCGGGACGGCAGTACTGGCACGGCACGGGCGGCGCGGCGATCGCGTTCGGCGTGGGCATCGTCGGCGGCGGGCTGACCTCGCTCGGCACCGCGAGCGTCTTCGAGTCCATCACGGTCGGGTGCCTGGCCTCGATCGTCACCTTCCTGCTGGAACTGAAGCTCGGGGAGGCGCCGTCCCGGCACTCCGCGCTGCTGGTCGACCAGCTCACCGGCGTGGAGTGGCTGCGCGACAGCGTCACCGAGATCGCCGCCGCCGTCGTGGCCAGCCGCAGCTCGCACCCGGTGGTGCAGGCCCGCCTGCGCGGCGACATCGAGCTGCTGGCCCACAAGGCGCAGGAGGCACCGACCAACCGCATCATCCGGTCGTTCGTCGACAACAAGGTGCGGCTGACGCTGACCCACGGGCTCAAGCGGGATCTGTTCGCCGTCACCTACGACGCGGTCGACTTCGAAATCTGGGGCAAGGAGACCGAGCTGGGCTACTTCGAGGCGCAGAAGAAGTTCATCGCCCGCGGCGGCCACATCGCCCGCATCTTCATCCTGGAGAACCGCACCGACAACCTCCTGCAGACCATGCGCGAGCACGTCGACGCCGGCATCCACGTGTACGAGGTCGACGCCTCGACCCTGCGCGAACGGCCCCAACGCCGCTCGCTGCTCCACAACCTCGTGGTGTGGGACCGCACCTGCTGCTCCACCACCTTCATCCCGGTCGGCGGGGAACCGTGGGAGACCACGTACAGCTTCGTGGACGAGGAGATCCGGCAGGCGGCGCAGGACTGGCGGATGCTGGTGTCCCTCTCCAACCGGGTCCCCGGCCCGGGCCGGTGGGCGGCGCCGGGCTGCGTCCGCTGCCTGCCGACGGGTCCGGCCACCCGGCCGCGCGCCGTCGCGGCACTCCGCGCTGCTGGTCGACCAGC
>DASQDS010000811.1:0-7665 GCA_035634075.1 Pilimelia sp.
GCCCGGCGACGCTGCCGGACCCGGCGGCGCCGCCGTTGCCGGCAGCGCCGCGGCAGTCCGGGGCGCTGCCGCCCCCGGGCCCGGCGGCGCGGACGAGATTGGCGCCACCATCGCCACGCTCGCCGCCGACGACACCGCGCCGGCGCAGCGACGGCGGGCCCTGGTCCGGATGTTGACGGCCGCGCGGGCGCGCGGGGTCGGTGCCCTGTTCCGCCCCCGAACGGCCGGCCGGTGGATGGCGGACGCCGTCGGTGACATCGCGCCGCACCTGCCCGTCCGGGACCTGGCGACGCTGCGCCGGCACTACGACGGGCTGGACGGCGAGGAGCTGGCGGAACGCCTGATCCGCAACGCGGGGCGCGCGACGGCCGGCATCGGCGCCGCCGGCGGCGGTGTGGCCGCCGTCGAGTGGGTCGCGGCTCCCACGCTGCTCAGCGCGCCCGTCCTGCTGGCGGTGGAGACGGTGGCGGTGGTGGCGGTCGAGATGAAGCTGATCGGCGAGTTGCACGAGGTGTACGGCGTACCGGTGTCGGGCGGCCCGGCCCAGCGGGCCGTGGCGCTCATCCAGTCCTGGTCGCAGCAGCGGGGCGTCAACCCGCTCGTGCCGGGCGTCGGCACGGCAGCCGTCCTGGGCACCGCCGCGCGCAAGGAGCTGCGGGACCGCCTGCTGCGCCGCTCCGGCCGCAACCTCACCACGCTGGGGCCGCTGTTCACGGGCGCCGCGGTGGCGAGCTACCTCAACCGCCGGGCCACCCGGTCCGTCGGCGAGCAGGTCCGCACGGACCTGCGCCGGCGCACCCGCGCCATCGCCCCCGACTGACCGCCCTGCGGCCCGCTCCGGCTCGCCCTACGGGTGGGCCCGGGCCGCCAGAATCGCTGCCGCCAGGGCTGCCGGACGCCGGCTGCTGATCACCCAGTAGGGCGTCGGGTCGGCCGGGTCGTCGAGGAGCACCTGGACGGCGCCCGGAATCCACGGCCGCTGGATGACGAACGCGAGCGGGTGGGCCGCCGGCCCGAGCAGCTCGCGCCGGCCCCCCGCGTCGAGGGGTACCGCGTCGGCGATGAACCGGGTGGGCAACCGGGCGTCGTCGACCCGCAGCTCCGCGTCCCGGACCTCGACCCGGATCCGGCCCAGCCACCACATCCCGCCGACGACAGGTGGCAGCAGGACCGCGAAGGGCAGCCAGGAGCGCGCACCGATCGCGCCCAGCCACAGCTCCGCGGCGAGGCCGGCAGTGACGGCGACGGCGGCGAGCCACCACCACCACGGCACACCGAGTCGTTCGGCGTGCCGTGCGGCGCTCGTCGGCGCGGCCGGGTGGAGACGGGCCACGAGGAAGCACCTTACGGCGCGTCGGCCGGGGTCGGCACGGCAGGATGGGGGGTGCCGCGCGACTCGGCGCGCGCCCGGCGACACTGTTCGGCGACACTGTGTGGGGCCCGGTCCGCTGCGCCTCGGCGGGCGCCCGGAAGGAGATGCTGTGAGCGCGAGGAGTGAGCGGAGCGAGCCCCGCAGTCGCGAACGGAAGGGGACGCTGTGAGCGCGAGGAGTGAGCGGAGCGAGCCCCGCAGTTGCGAACGGAGGGGGACGCTATGAGCGGCGCTGTGCCTGTACCCGTCCGGCTCCTGGATGCCGATCTGCCGCTGCCCCGCTACGCGCACCGGGGCGACGCCGGGGCGGACCTGGTGGCCGCCGAGGGGGTGGACCTCCCGCCCGGCGGGCGGGCGCTCGTGCGTACGGGGGTCGCCGTGGCGCTGCCGACCGGGTATGTGGGGCTGGTCCATCCGCGATCCGGGCTGGCCGCCCGGCTGGGGGTGACGGTGCTGAACGCGCCCGGTACGGTCGACGCCGGCTACCGGGGGGAGATCATGGTGAATCTGATCAACCACGACCCGGTCGCGACCGCGAAGATTGCCCGTGGGGACCGGATCGCACAGCTTGTCGTTCAGCGCGTGGAGCGGGCAGACTTCCGAGTCGTCGAGGAGCTTCCCGACTCCAGCCGGGGCGCCGCCGGGCACGGTTCCACAGGTGGTCACGCGGGGTTGGTGGCACAGCACGGCCCGGCCCGAACGGGTGCCGGCACGGAAGGCGAGACGGTGAGCGCGAGGAAGGCGGCACAGTGATCTTCTCCCGACGTCGCGGGGGGTCCGGCCGGCACGCCCGCGCCGGGGAGGCGCGGCACGCGACCCCCCGGCACGCCGCGGCGGCCGACGATCTGGACGGCTTCGCCGACGACGATCTGGACGGCTTCGCCGACGGGGAGTACGACGACGCTGGCGCGGCCGACGCCCCGACGCGTGGCGGCCCGTACGACATCAGCGAGGCGCCGCGCGGCGTACAGCGGCTGGATCTTGGCAGTTTGCAGGTCCCGGCGCTGGACGGCGTGGAGGTGCGGGTGCAGGCCAACCCGGACGGGGCCATCCAGCAGGTGGTGCTGGTGAACGGGCCGAACGCCCTCCAGCTCGGCGTCTTCGCTGCGCCGCGCTCCGAGGGCATCTGGGAAGAGGTCCGCACGGAGATCCGCAAATCGCTGTTCAACGACGGCGTGGCGGCCGAGGAGGCGCAGGGCGAGTTCGGCACGGAACTGCGGGCGCGGGTCCGGACGCCGGAGGGCCTGACCGACATCCGGTTCGTCGGGGTGGACGGGCCGCGCTGGATGGTCCGCGGGGTGTATCAGGGGCCGGCGGCGGTGGACCCGGCCAAGGCCGGCCCGCTCGCCGTGTGCCTGCGCGAGCTCGTGGTCGACCGCGGCATGGAGGCCAAGCCGGTGCGCGAGCCGCTGCCGCTGCGGTTGCCGCGGGAGGTCGCCGACCAGGCGGCCGGCGCCGCGCCGGCCGCCGAGGCTCCGGTCGGCGGTCCGGACGCCAGCGGTCCCGACGCCGGCGGTCCGGTCCTCGGCGAGTCGGCGTCGGGCGTGTCGCCGTTGACGGGCGCGGACGCGCCGGTCAACGGGAGCCCGTCGGCCCCGCCGCCGCGCCGCAAGCCCTCCCCCCGGCCGCGTCGGTCGGGCTGAGGGACCTGGGCTCAGGGAGCCGGGCGGCCGGGTCTGTCGGGTACCCCGAACGGCGTACGCTTGCCGGGAAGCGGGGGTGCCTAGCGGAAGGCAGCACAGCGACGCCATGACCACGGAAAAGGCGGGCTCATCGGTACGCCGGTTCCTCCGGCGGCTGACGGCCTCCGAGGAGGAGCTGGACGCGGCGGAGCTCCAGCGCGGGAGCGCGGAGTGCGGTTCCGTCCCAGCCGGCCAGTGTCAGCGCGGGGAGATGGTCAGCGTGTCCGGCCGGCTGCGGACGGTCGTCTACACTCCTCGCACGAACCTGCCGACGCTGGAGGCGGATCTCTACGACGGCAGCGACGTGGTCACGCTGGTGTGGCTCGGTCGGCGGCACATCGCCGGCATCGAGCCGGGCCGGCAGTTGACCGCCCGGGGCAGGATGGCTGTGCGCGACGAGCGCAAGGTCATCTACAACCCGTACTACGAGCTGGAAGCGCCGCGATGACCACCTCCGACGAACGCGCCGCCGACGCCCCGGCCCAGGAGCCCGACGACGAAGCCTGGCCGAGCATCTCCGAGCAGGTGGCTGAGCAGCTCGGCGGCTGGCGCGGCCTGTTGGAGTCCAGCGTCCCGGTGTTGGTCTTCGTCGTCGCGAACATCGCCTTCGAGCTGCGCCCGGCGATCGTGGCGTCGGTGGGCGTGGCGGTGGCGATCGCGGTCCTGCGGCTGACCCAGCGGCGCTCGGTCCGGCACGCGATCAACGGGCTGGTCGGGGTCGGCATCGGCGCCGTACTGGCGTTGCGCAGCGGCGAGGGCCGCGACTTCTACCTGCCGGGCATCCTCTACGGCATCGGGTACGGCATCGTCCTGCTCGCCTCCGCCGCGATCCGCCAGCCGTTGGTGGGGTGGATCTGGTCGGTGCTCGTGGCGGGGGGCAAGTCCGACTGGCGCCGGGACCCGCGGCTCGTGCGGCTCTTCACCTGGCTGACCGTGCTGTGGGGCGTGGTGTGGCTGGCCAAGGTCGGCGCCCAGGCGGCGTTGTACCTGGCGGACATGGAGACGGCCCTGGGCGTCGCGCGGCTGGTGCTCGGCTACCCGCCGTACCTGCTGCTGCTCGCCATCACGATCTGGGCCGTCCGCCGGGTGACCCGGTCGCCGGGTCACGAGGCGGCCGAGCCGGTCGGCGAGGCGGGGCCGGGCCGGGCAGCGGGTTAGCCGCCGGCAGCTCAGCCGCCGGCAGCTCAGCCGGCCGGCGCGCCGAGGATGACCGCGCGCACCTGGTCCTCGACCTCCGAGGTGCAGACGAAGACCAGCTCGTCGCCGGCCTCCAGCGGGTCGTCCGGCGTCGGGACGAGCACCCGCCGGCCGCGCACGATGGCGACCAGTGCGGAGTCCCGCGGCAGCGGCACCTCGCGCACCGGGTGGCCGACGTACGGGGCTGGCGGCGGCAGGGTGATCTCGACCAGGTTCGCCTCGCCCTGCCGGAACGTCATCAGGCGCACCAGGTCGCCGACGGTCACGGCCTCCTCGACCAGCGCCGCCATCAGCCGCGGCTTGCTGACGGCGACGTCGACACCCCACTGCTCGGTGAACAGCCACTCGTTCTCCGCCCGGTTGACCCGGGCGACCACGCGGGGCACGGCGAATTCCGTCTTCGCCAGCAGGGAGACCACCAGGTTGACCTTGTCGTCGCCGGTCGCGGCGACGACCACGTCGCAGTTCGCGAGGTCGGCCTCCTGGAGGCTGGAGACCTCGCACGCGTCGGCGAGCACCCACTCCGCGGCGGGCACCCGGTCCGGTCGCAGCATTCTCGGCTGCCGGTCGATGAGCATGACGTGGTGGCCGTTGCCGATCAGCTCGCTCGCGATCGAACGGCCGACGTTGCCCGCCCCGGCGATGGCGACCCTCACCTCGGCGTTCCCCCTTCCGGATCGCCGCCGCAGGCGGCCGTCACCTGGTCCACGATGTCGTCGGTGACCAGCATGAAGAGCTGATCGCCGTCCTGGAGGACGGTCGAGGCGGTGGGCAGGACGCCGACGCCGAACCGGGTCAGGTACGCCGCCCGCGCGCCGGCCCGCTCCTCGACGTACCGCAGCGGCCGGCCGACCCAGCCCGGGTTGACCGGCACCTCGACGATCGACACGGTGCTGGTCGGGTCGCGGAAGAACTCGACGGCGCCCTCGGGCACCAGGTGCCGGACCATCCGGTCGGCCGTCCAGCGCACGGTCGCCACGGTGGGGATGCCGAGCCGCTCGTACACCTCGGCGCGCTTGGGGTCGTAGATGCGCGCGACCACCCGGGACACCCCGAACGTCTCGCGCGCCAGCCGGGCCGAGATGATGTTGGAGTTGTCGCCGCTGGAGACGGCCGCGAACGCGTCCGCCCGCTCGATCCCGGCTTCCCGCAGCACGTCGCGGTCGAAGCCGATGCCCGTGACGGTCACGCCGGCGAACTCCGCCCCGAGCCGGCGGAAGGCGTCCGCCTCCCGGTCGATGATGGCCACGGAGTGGCCGCGGCCCTCGAGGTTGTGTGCGAGCGTCGAGCCGACGCGCCCACAACCCATGATCACGACGTGCACGCTGCTGCCCCTCCGAAGGCGTCCGTCCGGTGCGGCCGATCTTCGTGGGCCGCCTGAATGAAGGGTCCCACGAACCGTCCCGGGTGCGCGCGGCCGTACCCTACCCCGTGTGGCCAGTTCCACCTCGCTGCTCAAACGGCTCCTGCTCGGCCGGCCGTTCAAGTCGGACCGACTCCAGCACACGCTCCTGCCGAAGCGCATCGCGCTGCCCGTCTTCGCCTCGGACGCGTTGTCCAGCGTGGCGTACGCGCCGGACGAGATCCTCCTGACCCTGTCCATCGCGGGCGCCACGGCGTTCTTCTACTCGCCGTGGGTCGCCCTGGCCGTGGTCGTGGTGATGCTGACGGTGGTGGCCAGCTACCGGCAGAACGTGCACGCCTACCCGTCCGGCGGCGGCGACTACGAGGTGGCCACGGTCAATCTGGGGCCGCGGTTCGGCGTCGCGGTGGCGAGCGCGCTGCTGGTGGACTACGTGCTGACGGTGGCGGTGTCGGTGTCCTCCGGCGTGGCCAACCTCGGCTCGGTGGTGCCCTTCGTCGCCGAGCACAAGGTCGCGATCGCGGTGACCGCGGTGGCGGTGCTGACCGCGGTGAACCTGCGGGGGCTGCGGGAGTCCGGCACCGCGTTCGCCATCCCGACGTACGGCTTCATGATCGTCATCGTCGGGATGCTGGCCACCGGCCTGGTGCGGATCTTCGTGCTGGGCCACGACCTCACCGCGCCGAGCGCCGCGCTGGAGATCCGGGCAGAGGAGGCCGAGCTCACCGCGTTCGCCATGTTCTTCCTGCTGTTGCGCGCGTTCTCCTCCGGCTGCGCCGCGCTGACGGGCGTGGAGGCCATCTCCAACGGGGTGCCCGCGTTCAAGCCGCCCAAGAGCCGCAACGCCGCCACCACGCTGCTGCTGCTCGGCGTGATGGCCGTCAGCATGCTCATCGGCATCGTCGCCCTGGCCAACCTCACCGGCCTGCAGCACCTGGAGGACCCGGAGCGGCAGATCGTCAGCGGCCCGGCCGGCTACGTGCAGAAGACCGTGACGACCGAGCTGGCCCAGACGATCTTCGGCGCCGGCTCGGCGCTGCTGTACGTCGTGGCCGGCGCCACCGCGCTGATCCTCTTCCTCGCGGCGAACACCGCGTTCAACGGCTTCCCGGTGCTCGGCTCGATCCTGGCGCAGGACCGCTACCTGCCCCGCCAGTTGCACACCCGCGGCGACCGGCTGGCGTTCTCCAACGGCATCCTGTTCCTGGCGCTGTTCGCGGTCGTGCTCATCGTCGCCTTCCAGGCCGAGGTGACGCGGCTGATCCAGCTCTACATCGTCGGGGTGTTCGTCTCGTTCACGCTCTCGCAGGCCGGCATGCTGCGGCACTGGAACCGGCTGCTGCCCCGCGAGCGGGACGCGGCGGCGCGGCGGCGGATGCACCGGGCGCGGGCCATCAACGGCTTCGGCATGGTGATGACGGCCGCGGTGCTGGTCGTGGTGCTGGTGACCAAGTTCACCCACGGCGCCTGGATCGCGATTGCCGCGATGGCGGTCATCTACGCGCTCATGCTGGCGATCCGCCAGCACTACGACCGGGTGGCGCGGGAACTGGCGCCCGCCGAGGACCGGCAGATGCTGCCCGCGCGCAACCACGCCGTCGTGCTGGTCAGCAAGGTGCACCTGCCGACGCTGCGGGCCATCGCCTACGCCCAGGCCACCCGGCCGGACACACTGACCGCGGTGACGGTCAACGTGGACGACCGGGACACCCGCAACCTCCAGCAGGAGTGGGAGCGCAGGCAGCTGACGGTCCCGCTGACCGTGGTCGACTCGCCGTACCGGGAGATCACCCGGCCGATCATCGACTTCGTCAAGTCGGTGCGCCGCAGCTCGCCGCGCGACGTGGTCACCGTCTTCATCCCGGAGTACGTGGTGGGGCACTGGTGGCAGAACCTGCTGCACAACCAGAGCGCCCTGCGCCTGAAGGGCCGGCTGCTCTTCGAACCGGGGGTGATGGTGACCAGCGTGCCGTGGCAGCTCGAGTCCACCGCCACGCTGAACCTGGCCCGGCTGGACCGGGACCTCAGCCGGGGCCCGGCGCGGGGGCCGCG
>DASQDS010000812.1:0-2575 GCA_035634075.1 Pilimelia sp.
CCTGCGGCCGCCGGGGCGCGCCGACCGGGCGGCGGTGGCCGCCGCCCTGGCCGCCGTCGGGCTGACCGACCGCGCGCGGGACCCGGTCGGGACCCTCTCCGGGGGCCAGCAGCAGCGCACTTTGATCGCCCGCGCGCTGGCCGGCGAGCCGGAGCTGCTGGTGCTGGACGAGCCGACCGCCGGCGTGGACGCGGCCAGCCAGGCGGCGTTCGCCACCGCGCTCACCGGCTTCGTCGGGGGCGGCGGCACCGTGCTGCTGGTGGCCCACGAGCTGGGCGCGCTCGAACCGCTGGTGAGCCGCGCCGTCGTCGTACACCTCGGGGAGGTCGCCCACGACGGCGCCGTGCCGGCGCCCGCCGGCGAGCACGCGCACCCCGCCCACGACCACGTGCACCCGCACGCGCCGCACGACGCGCCGAGCGGGCTGTGGCAGCCGTGAACCTGTTCGCGTACGACCTGCTGGTGCGCGCCTTCGTCGGCGCCCTCATCATCGGCCTGGCGGCCCCGGCGCTCGGCATCTACCTCGTGCAGCGGCGCATGTCGCTCATCGGCGACGGCATCGGCCACGTCGCCCTCACCGGCGTCGGGGTGGGCCTGCTGCTTGGCCGCTCCCCCGTGCTCACCGCCGTGCTGGTGGCCGCCGTCGGCGCGGTGGCCGTGGAGCTGGTGCGCGAGCGCGGCCGCACGTCCGGCGACCTGGCCCTGGCGGTGCTGTTCTACGGCGGCATCGCCGGCGGCGTGCTGCTCGTCGGGCTGTCGGCCAACCGCACCAACGCGACGCTGACGTCGTACCTGTTCGGGGCGCTCACCACCACGTCCCGCGCCGACCTGATGCTGATCGCCGCGCTCGGCGGCGCGATCCTGGCGACGATGCTGCTGCTGCGGCCGGCGCTGTTCGCGGTGTGCCACGACGAGGAGTACGCCCGGGTGTCCGGGCTGCCGGTGCGGGCGCTCAACCTGCTCCTCGCCGTCACCACGGCGGTGACGGTGACGATCGCCATGCGGGCCGTGGGCCTGCTGCTGATCAGCGCCCTGATGGTCGTGCCGGTGGCCACCGCCCAGCAGGTCACCCGCGGCTTCCGCAGCACCATGCTGGCGGCGATGGCGATCGGCTGCGCGGCCGCCGGCGTGGGCGTGTGGCTGGCGGTACGGGCCAACACCGCGCCGGGCGCCACGGTGGTCGTCGTGGCGGTGGCGACCTTCGCCACGGTGGCCGTGGCCGCGGCCCTGTGGCGAACCCTCCGCCGCCGCAACACCCCCCACCCCCCACCGCCGAAAGACCCCCCGGAGGTCCTCCTGCACCCGTGATCCGCCTGGTGATCAAGGGATTGGTGCCGGGCCGGCCGGCGTGTCGTGGCACGGATCCCTTGATCACGAGGGTGGACCGGCGCGTGGGGGTCGGTCGGGGGTCGTTACCGTTACGGGATGACCGCTGCCTCGGGGACCTCGGGGTATGCGGCCTATGCGGGGGCCAGCGAGCTGCTGCGGGCCCTGTCGGCGCCGCTGCGGGTCGCCATCGTCACCGAGCTGGCGGGGGGCGAGCGCTGCGTGCACGAGCTGGTGGACACGCTGGGCGCCGCCCAGCCGCTGGTGTCCCAGCACCTGCGCGTGCTGCGCGGCGCCGGCGTGGTGCGGGGGGCCCGGCGGGGCCGGGAGATCGCGTACTCGCTGGTGGACGAGCACATCGCGCACATCGTGGCGGACGCTGTCAGCCACGCCCGGGAGGCCACGGCATGACGGACACCGACAACGCCACGCTGCGCAACACCCGCCAGCGCACCGCGGTCAGCACGCTGCTCGACGAGGTGGCGGGCTTCCACAGCGCCCAGGAGCTGCACGCCATGCTGCGCGATCGTGGCGAGCGCGTCGGGTTGACCACGGTCTACCGCACGCTGCAGGGCCTCGCCGACGCCGGCGAGGTGGACGTCATGCGCCCGCCGGGCGGCGAGCACCTCTACCGCCGGTGCAGCCAGGGGCACCACCACCACCTGGTGTGCCGGTCCTGCGGGCGGACGGTGGAGGTGGCCGGCCCGGCGGTCGAGAGCTGGGCGGAGAAGGTGGCGGCCCGGCACGGCTTCGTCTCGGTCAGCCACACGATGGAGATCTTCGGCACCTGCCCGGCCTGCGCCACCTGACCGCAGGAGCGCGCCGGGGCCCGCGGTGCGGCACGCTGGGCGCGTGAGAATCTACCCCGACCGCCCTGCGGCCGCCGCCCGCCAGTTGCTCACCGACCTGCTCGTCCTCGCCTGGGTGTACGCCTGGGTGCGCGCCGCGATGTGGCTGCACGACGCCATCGGGCGGCTGGCGGGGGCCGGCCGGACGCTGGAGGGTGCCGGCGGCGGCATCGCCGACAACCTCGCCGACGCCGGCGGGAAGGTCGGCCGGGTGCCCATCGTGGGCGACGAGCTGACGTCCCCGTTCACCAAGGCGGCGGACGCGGCCCGGTCGCTGGCCGACGCCGGCCGGCAGCAGCAGGAGCTGGTCGGCGACGTGGCGCTCGGTGTCTCCCTGGCCCTGCTGGCCGTCCCGCTCGGGCTGGTGCTGTTCGGCTGGCTGCCGCTGCGGGTGCGCTGGA
>DASQDS010000813.1:0-26929 GCA_035634075.1 Pilimelia sp.
CACCGCGGCGTTCCCAGTGCTGGCCGGCTATTGGCAGGAGTTGGCCGGACCCGCTCGCGCCGCCACCGAGGCGGCGCCCGCGGCCGCCGCCGGGCCGGCGCCCGGCTGGCCGCCCACGCCGGCGGGCGTTCCCGGCGACAACCGGCAAGCGGTGGAGTACGCGGTACAGTGCGGCGACGCGGCCTGGCCCCGGGACGTCCGGCGCTACGCCGACGCGGTACGGGCCGACCGGGGGCGTTTTCCCGACGACGCGGGCCGTTCGGCCAACATCACCCCGTGCGCGTTCTGGCGCTCGCCGGTGGCGCCGCCCGTGCGGATCACCGCCAGCGGCCCCCGCAACGTGCTGATCCTGCAGAACCGCCGAGACCCGGCGACCCCGTGGGCGAGCGGCCACGGCGCGCGGCTGGCGCTGGGCGGCCGGGCGGCGCTCATCACCGCAGACGCGGGCGGACACGAGGTCATCGGCCGCAACAGGTGCGCGACGGCCATCGCGCTGCGGTACCTCGTCGCGGACAGCACGCGCCTCCCCGGCGATCACTCCTGCCCGGCCGACCCCAGCCCCCCTGCCGCGTGATCAAGGGATCCGTGCCACGACACGCCGGTGGCGGTGGCACGGATCTCTTGATCACCGTGGGATGTGCCTCGCGGTCAGGACATCTGCAGGGTCCACCGGGCCGAGGCGTCGACCTCGACGGCGAGGGTGCCGGGCGGGAAGGCGACCTCGCCCGAATACCGGCCGATCTCGTTGATCAACAGGTCCTGGTTGCGGCCATGCGCGATCACCACGAAGTTGCTCCGGCCACTGTGCGTGACCCGCGCGGTGACCAGGCGGCCCGTCGCCGCCGGATCGAGCCGCAGCACGGCCGGGCCCTTGCCGGTCGACTTGCCGGTCCAGACGGGACTCTTCGCCAACGGGCGTACGGTGATCTTCCAGGTGCCGCGGGCCTCGACACGCAGCACGGCCGGCGTCTCCCGGAAGTCCAGCGGGCGCACTCCGGCGTACGTGCCGATCGAATTGACCACGAGGTCGATGTGCTCCCCGTCTGAGTCGGCCGACCAGATGGCGAAGTTGCCACTGCCCCGGTGCGTGATAGTCGCGGTGTGCAGGTACTCCTCCGACATGGCGAGCCGGACGACCTTGTCGCCGCGGCCGCTGTAGACCGCGTCCTTGGCCGGCACGACCGGCGGGGTCGGCGGCTGGGTCGGTGTGGCGGACGGCGGCGCGGTGCCGTCGGGCGTCGGGTCCTCGCCAACCGGGTCCTCGACCAGCGGGTCCTGCGTGGTCGGCGCGCTGGCATCGGGCCCGCCGGCGGCCCCCTTCAGCACGACGATCGCCACGGTACCGCCGCCGCCGCAGAGCACGATCAGCGCCAGCGCGCCGGCGACGAGCCATCCCCAGGGCGTCTTCCGCGCCGCCGGAGCGGCACCCGGGTACGGGGGCGCCCCCTGGTACAGCGGCGGCGCCCCCTGGTACAGCGGCGGCGCCCCCTGGTACGGCGGCGGCGCCCCCTGCGGGCCCGCCTGATACGGCGGCGGGCCCTGGTAGGACGACGGGTCCTGGTACGGGGACGGCGGCTGGAACGGGGACTGCGCGTTGTCCGGCGCCGGCGGCTGGTACGCCGACTCCGGCTGGTACGGCGCCGGCGGGTGCGCCGACTCCGGCTGGTGCGGCGCTCCCGGCTGGTGCGGCGCTCCCGGCTGGTACGGCGCTCCCGGCTGGTGCGGCGGCTCGGGCGGCGGCTGCCACTGCGCGCCTGGGTGTGTCACCGATGTCCTCATCCCCGGGCGGGTCCCCCATGGCAGTCGGCAGGGCCCGCCCAAGCCCCCCGCCGGCACCAGGCAGTCTGGTGCCGGCGCGGGCCCACCGCCACCCGACGTTCGGACCACTTTCCGACTTCGCACCGCCGCCGGCCGCCCGCGGGCGGCCGGCGGCGGTGCGCCGACCAGGGCAACCACCGCTGCCCTGTCGCGGGTCGGGTGCGCACCGGACGGATCACAGCGGGGTGGTTCACGACCGCGTCAATTCGCTAAGGTAACTAACCTTAGCGAAGAGGGGCATCCCGTGGTTGATCAAATATCGAGCGCCGCAGAGCGGGCCCGGACGGTCCTCGCCGCGGCCACGTCGCTGTCGGTGACCGCGGGCCGGCGGCGGGTTCACCTGTCCGGGCGGCATGCCACCGATCCGGCCGGCCGGACACTCCTGGATCTGCCGCCCGACAGCGGGCTCGGGGCCGCCGTCGCGGGTGGCCGAGAGCCGTCGCCGGTGGAAGTCACCGACGTGGCCCCGGTGGCGATGCGGCGCCGGGAATTCCCGCGCCTCGACCGGGACGTGCGCCTGCCGTTCGGCACGCCGCTGGCGGCGGCCGCGGACGCGCCGGGCCGGCTGCTGGACCTCCTCGCCGGCGCGCACCGCTGCCCCCGCCGCGCGCGCTGACCGGCGACGGCGATGACGCATCAGGTGGACGACCGGGACTGGCCACTGGTCCGGCTCGTCCAGAGTGGCCGGCAGTGCGACGACGACGTGCGCGGGTTGACGGACGCCCTCGCCCGGGCGGTGTGCCGCGCCGACGCGGAGAGCCGCCGCTTCGTCGTGCTGCTGGACTACCGCCGACGCACCGTCCCGGCCGGCGGCGGTGCGGACGCCGACGCGTTCTGGCGGGCGCACGGCGGCGCCGTGGCGAGATGGTGCGCCGCGCTGATCAGGCTGGACCCGGACGAGACCATGACGGTGGCCCGGCAACCCGCCGCCATCAGCTAGCGCGCCGCGCGCTCGTGGCGCAGCGGGATGACCGGGCAGTCGCGCTGACGCAACCGCTTTGCCGCTGACCGCGGTCGCGCTGCAGCACGTCGTGCCGGACCGTCACGTTCCCGACCGTCGGGTCAGAACGGGCTGCCGGGCACGTTCAGCCGCACGCTGTAGAGGCCGAAGTTGCCCGCCGTGCCGGCGGTGACGTAGAGGGTCCGGCCGTCTGCGCCGCCGAACGCCGCGTTGGTGGCGTTGCGACCGGCGGCGATCGTGCCGAGCACGCGGCCGGCGGGGTCGAAGACGTGCACGCGACCGTCGTTGTAGGACGCCCAGTAGATGTTGCCGGCGCAGTCGACGGTCGCGCCGTCCGGCGAGCGCACCGAGGCGAACGTGCGGCGCGCGCCGGTGCTGCCGTCCGCCGCCACCGGGTACGCGTAGATGGCGTTGCTGCCGCCTCCACCCACGTACAGGGTGCGCTCGTCCGGCGACAGCACGATGCCGTTCGGCTGTGCCAGGGTGCCGTCGACGAGGCTCACCACGCCGTCCTTGACGCGGTACACGCCCGTGCGGCGGCCCTGCTCGTCGGCGCGGTTGCCGCGCTGGAACGACGGGTCGGTGAAGTAGACCGTGCCGTCGGCCCGGACCGTCAGGTCGTTCGGCGAGTTGAACCGCCGGCCGCCGAAGTTCGCCGCGACAACGCCGCGACCGCCGTCGGACAGCCGATAGGACGAGACGGTGCGCTGGTCGTGCGTGGCGGCCAACAGCGTCGACCCGTCGGGGCTGAGGGCGAGGCCATTGCTGCCGGACTGGGCGATGAACGTCTCGACGGTGGCCGGCGGCGTGAACCGCAGGACCGACGCGGGCTGCACGGCCTCCCGGCCCGTGGCGTTGCGCATCTCCGACAGCAGCAGGGTGCCGGACGCGGCGTGCCAGACAGGTCCCTCCAGGAACGGGAACCCGGTCCGGATCGCGGTGGCGGTGACGGCCGTCGCCGGCAGCGGGTTGCCGTACGCGGTGCCGGGCACGCAGGGCGAGCCGATCGCCGCATCGGCGCGCGGGACGACCAGGAGGCCCCCGAGCAGGGCGACGGCCGCTCCCAGGAGCGGCAGACCTGTGCTACGACGCATCGACCGCGCCTCCTCTCGTCGCGGATGACCATAACCCAGGGGCCGGATCCCATCCAACTTTCTCGATGGAAAACTGCGCCTTATCGGGGCTCGTCGAGGAGGGCGCGGGCGGCGTGCGCGATGGAACCGCCGTCCTCGGCCGCCCGCAGGCGCAGCACCAGGTACGCCTCGTCCGGCGAGTGGTGCCCGATGGCCATGACGACCCCGATGGCCCGCTGGATGAGCGCCCGGACAGTCAGGGCGTCGGCGAGCCCGGCGACGAGCTGCTCACTGCCCTCGTCGAGCTCGGGCGGGCGCTGCCGCCTTCCCTCGGCGCCCGGGTCGAGGTCGAACTCGGGGTCGTAGACCTGCCAGACCCGCGCCGTCAGCTGGGCCATGGTGCTCGGCTCGTGCCCGTAGAGATTCAGCGCGGCGACGGGGGCGCCGCTGCCGGCGAACACCGGGATGGACAGCGAGGCCCGCAGTCCCAGGCCGAAAGCCATGTCCCGGAAGCCCGGCCAGACCATTGTCGCCGCGATGTGCTCGACGCCCACCGGGACGCCGGTCTCCAGGGCCGTCAGGCAGGGCCCGCTCTGATCGGCGTACTGGGCGTGGTCCACGGCGACGGCCAGCTCGCTGGTCGTGGCCACCGTGGTGAACGCGCCCTCCCGGCGGGCGGTCACGGAGGCGTAGGCGACCGGGGCGACGATGTCGGCCACCAGCCGGGCGATCATCGCGAGCTGCGTGTCTATCTGTGAGGCGTCGTCCGGCGTGCCGGCCAGCGTGATCAGGTTTTCTACCAGCGGCCGGTCCACCGGTCGGCCGGCGTGGGCCGACGGCGGATGCGGCGTCGCCATGATCGCTCCCCGCTATTGGTTGGTGCGTCAGGTGGTGCGTCAGTTGTGGACCAAATGCCCACAGCGGACGGGTTCACGCCTCGATGGCGAATACCCGGTCCAGTTCGGTGAGCTCCAGGGTCCGTCGCACCACACCGGGCACGCCCCGTACCAACAGCGTGCGGCCGGCGAGCGTCGCGGCGTTGCGGGCGGCGACAAGCGCGTTCGCGCCGACGGCCCCGAAGAAGGTGATCCCGCCGAGGTCGACGCACACGGTGCGGTGCACCGCGACGGCGTCGAGCAGCGCGTTCCGCAGCAGTGCCTCGGTGTCCAGGTCGACGGCCCCCGCGGCGGTGATGACAAGAGCGTAGGTGCCCGACCCGGCCGATGCCTCGGTGTGCTGGGAGACCCGCAGCGCGCCGGACCCGCCGACCCCGGCCACCGCGGCGGACACGCTGATGCGCTCGGCGGCGGGCCGCTCGGCGCCCCGCGCCTGCCCCGAAAGGGCTCCCGGCTCGGGCTGGTGCGCTGCTCGCTGGATAGGCACGCTGCTCCGTCTCGGAACGATCCGACGGGCACGCGGCTTGACCCATGGCCGAGTGTAGTCCGCCTCGCGGCACTCCGCTCAGTCCGGCGCCCAGCCGTCCCTCGATCGCGCTGACCACGGGCCGCCCCGTGGGCGTACGCTGGCTGCTGTAGCCGGTGCCCCGATGGCACCGCCGGCGTCTAGCAGCGGCGCGGGTCGCCAGAGCCTGGCAGGTATTCGGCCGGGGGCCTGTGTGCAGCCATCTCCACCTCGAGCGCACACCCGCACCGTCGCCGGATGGTGGTCGTGCCCGCCGCAGGGACGAAGTGATGACTGAACAGCAACCGATGGACCCGAATGAGGCGTTCGCCGAGCTCGGCCGGATCAAGCTGAGCGAGACGGACCTCGCCGGCGTCCTCGACCGGGTGGCACAGTTGGCGAAACGCGCGCTGCCCGGGGCACACGAGGTATCGGTCACCCTGGTCGGGCGCAAGGGCGCGCACACCGCCGCGTTCACCGGCGGGCTGGCCTTGGAGCTGGACGAGTGGCAGTACCAGCAGGGCTACGGCCCCTGCCTGGACGCGTCGGCGACCGCCGCCACCGTCTCGGTCACCGACATGGCGGCCGAGGGCCGGTGGCCGGCCTGGGCCAAGCGCGCCATGGCGGCCGGGGCGGCGAGCTCGCTGTCCATCGGCCTGCCCGTGCAGGAGGCCGTCACGGGCGCGCTCAACGTGTACGGCGCCAAGCCGGGCACCTTCGACGACGACGCGGTGATCCTGGCGCAGACCTTCGCCGGGTACGCCGCGGTCGCGCTGGCCAACGCGCACCTCTACGACACCACCGCCACCCTCGCCCAGCACATGCAGGCCGCGATGGCCAGCCGCGCCGTCATCGAGCAGGCCAAGGGCGTCATCATGGGCGAACGCCGCTGCACCGCCGAGGAGGCGTTCGCCATCCTGGCCAAGGTGTCCCAGGACTCGAACCGCAAGGTGCGCGAGGTCGCGGCGGCCCTGGTCGACGAGGCGCAGCGATCGGCCGAGCGCTGACCCGCCCGACCCATGCCTGGATTGACCGGATGGTGACGTTGGCCGCTGCAGGCACCAGTGGTTTTCCCACCGCCGTCGCGAGGCCCGGGCGCGGTAGGCTCACGACCGGGTTCGGACGTGAGCCCGGGGCGGCCCGCCCCAAGCCTGCGTTGAGGGCGGAGCGTCATGTCCACTCCCACGCTCGCCGCGGGTCCCGGTGACCCGTCGTTGTCCCTGTCGCTCGTCGACATCGGCCCGCTGCCGGTGCTCGCTGCCGCGGGTGAGGTCGATCTCACCAGCGCCCACCTCCTCACCGACCTGGTGGAGCACCTCCTGCGCGACGAACCGTTGCGGCTGGTGCTCGACCTCGCCGCCGTGACCTTCTTCGGCGCCGAGGGGATCACGGCACTGTTGCGGATCCGCGGTGCCGTCGCCGCCCAGGCCGGGGAGTTGGTGTTGCGTGACCCGTCGCCGGTCGTGCTGCGGACGCTCACCATCACCGGCACCGCTGACGCGTTCCGGATCGAGGAGGGCGACGGACGCCGGACCGCAGGTCCGCGGCCGGATCAAGACGGGCCCGCCGATGTGCTGCGGCTGACCGCCGTCAACGCTGCCCGCACGTCGGCGGCGCTGGCGGCGACCGCGAGCAAGGAGGCCGCCGAGCGGTGCCGCACGGCACTCGCCGACCTGCGGGCCGTGCAGCGCTCCGTCCGGGACGCGCGCGAGCGGCTCGCCACCATCCGGCAGGCGGCCGCCACGCGGATCGCCCGTTCGGCGTCCCGCCTCGACGGCGGCCGGGTGACCGGGTCAGGCGGCTGACCGCCCATTCGGCCGCCAAGTGGGCGTAGGCTGTGCTGAGCCGGAGGTTTCCGCGCGCACTCAGCAGGGCGCCGCCGTCCTCGGTCGAACGGCTATCGGAGCGCGCTTCGCCGAACGACGACGGTCGAACGGCCCCGGTCAGGCGACAATCGTCAGAGGTCGAGGCGCGAATTCACGGAAGCGGGAGCCGTGTCCACCTCGTCCTCCTCCGCCGGGTTGGCGTCCGCCTACGGGCGGTTACTCGACATGCTGGACGGATCGGCGGACCTCGACACATTCCTCCATTTGGTGGTCCGGTTGACCGCCGATGCGGTCAGCCCCGCCACGGCGTGCGGTATGACGGTGCGCCGAGACGGACGGCCGGAGCCCGCCGCCAGCAGCGGCGCCCTCGCGGCGCGGGTGGACGGCCTGCAGTACGGCGCCGGGGAGGGCCCGGGCCTCGACAGCCTGCGCACCGGGATCGTCGTCCAGGTCGACGACCTGCCCGCCGACGGGCGGTGGCCGCGTTACCGCCCGCACGCGGTGGCGTTCGGCGTGCTCAGTTCGTTGTCCCTGCCGCTGGCGAGGGGCGGCGAGACCATTGCGGCCCTCAACCTGTACTCGGTGCACCGCGCGGCCTTCACCGGGCCGGCCCGGCAAACCGCGGAGGCGTTCGCCGCCCACTGCGCGGCGGCGCTGGCGGTCAGCCTGCGCCGAGCGGACGACGCCCGGTCACAGCGGCAACTCGGCGAGGCGATGGCCTCCCGCAGCGTCATCGACCAGGCGATCGGCATCGTGATGGGCCAGCAGCGCTGCACCGCCAGCGTCGCCTTCGACCTGCTGCGCCAGGCCTCGCAGCACCGCAACGTCAAGCTGCGCCAGGTCGCCAGCGACATCATCACCAACGTCACGGGCCAGCCCCCGCAGCCGCCCCCGACGTTCAAGACCCGCGGGGACCGGCCGCCGCGATGAGGCGCTGGACCAGCGGCCGCACCGCCGCCGGCATGGTCACGTCGGTGTACTGAAACGCGCGCACCTTGCCGCCGCGCTGGACGGTCAGCTCGTAGCTCATGGCGTCCGGCACACCGGCGCCGTCCGTGGCCGGCGGCGCATCGGCCGGCAGGGCGGTCACCGCCGCGTCGAGCCACCGGGCTTCCGCCTCGGGCAGGTCGTCGGTGTCGAGCTGGCTGTGCAGCTCGATCCCGCCGAAACCGCCCGTTCGGCGCAGCAGCACCCGGGTGTGGAGTCTGTCGATGACGATCCCCTCCATCCACGGCCAGGGCCATGGCCACGGCCACGGCCGGCCCGGACGTTACGCGTTGGCCGCCGGCGGGTACCTGCGCGGGGAACGAGGAGGCCCGATGACCCCCACCCGCACCGGCGCGCCCGCCGGCCCGTTGCCCGGCGAGATGCTGGTCGCCGCCCGATGCTGGGCGTGCGACGTCCGCCTGGTCAAGGCCGTCCGCCGGCGGCCGGCCCGGCCGAGGCACGTCTCGTGGTCGTGCCACCACTGCGACGTGGCCTGGTCGGGCCCGGCCACCGAGGCGGTCCCGGCCTGACCCCGCCGTCAGGAGATGCCGACGGCGCGGAAGGCGGCCCGCACCGACTGGGGGGCGTGCCGGGCGACCTGCCCGTCGCGCGCCAGGACGCGGGCCATCTCGCCGCACACCTTGGCCGCGTCGGCGAAGTCGGAATTCGGGCCGAGGTTCTGTAGCGCGGCGTACCAGATCTTGGCCGCCGGGAAGGTGCCCAGGTCGGTGGCGGCCAGGTAGAACGCCCGGTTGGGGATGCCGCTGTTGAGATGCGGGTCGCCGCCCGGCACGTAGCCGGCCATCGAGTCCGGCTGCGGGTCCTTGCCGAGGACCGCGTTGTCGTACGCCGTGCCGGGGTGGGCCATCGACCGCAGCGCCTCGCCGTAGAGCTGGTCGGCCATCACGTCCTCGCCGATCAGCCAGTTGAACTCGCCGGCGTCCTGCTCGCTGGCGAACTGTTCCACGCACGCGCCGAAGATGTCGGAGAACGACTCGTTCAGGGCGCCGGCCTGGTCGGTGTAGACGAGGCCGGCGGTGTACTGGGTGACGCCGTGCGCCAGCTCGTGCCCGATCACGTCGATGTCGCTGGTGAGGTCCTTGAAGACGACCCCGCTGCCGTTGCCGAAGACCAGCTCGGTGCCGGTCCAGAACGCGTTGTCGAAGTCGACGCCGAAGTTGACGTGCGCCTGGATGGCGATTCCGGCGTTGTCGATCGAGTCCCGGTTCAGCACCTCCTTGAAGAACGCGCGGGTGATGCCGACGCCGTCGTAGCAGACGTTGGCCGGCCGGTCGCCGACCGCCGGGTCGCCTTCGCCGCGGACCACGGTGGTGCCGATCTCCCACTGGTGCTGGTCGTCGAAGATCTGCCGGTCGGCCTTGCCGGGCCGCGGCGGGGTGAGCGCGGCGAGACTCCCGAAGGAGACGCCGCGGCGCTGCTCGCGCAGGCGCTGAGAGGCGACGGCGGTGCGCTGCATCGCCTCCGCGTCCAGGCCGAGCTGGTTCGCGTTGCGGATGAGGCGGTCGATGATGTGTGGCGGGATGTAGTAGCAGTGGTGAGAGCGCATGGCTGGCCTCCTGGCCGGAGGAAAAGGTCGGCGAGCGACCGTGTCGCAACTCACTGTAGGCCCGGGTGACCAGGCAATCACTGTCGGTTTCACGCCATCCACCCGATGGTGGACCGGTGCCCGCGCCGCAGTGGACGGGCGGGCACCGGACGCGCCCTCAGGCCTTCGCCACCCCGTCCATCTGCTCGCGCAGGCTCCGCGGGCGCATGTCCGTCCACACCTCGTCGACGTAGGCGGAGCACTCGTCCTTGCTGCCCTCCTTGCCCACGCGCTGCCAGCCCGCCGGCACCTGTAGCCCCACCGGCCACAGCGAGTACTGGTCCTCCTCGTTGCGGAGCACCTCGTAGCGTGCGTCGTCGTCCATCGTGTCGCCTTCCTTACTCGGATTCGGTGCCGCGGGCTCGCCGCCCGCGGCTGATGTCTCGTGCCGGACCGGGTCTCGGCGCAGGACCGGGCTGGCCGTGACGACGACCGCCGCCACGGCGATCCCCGCCGTACAGGCCAGCACTGCCGCGGTCCCCGGCAGCACCGCCGTGAGGAGCCCGCCGAGCACCGGCCCGGCCGCGCCGGCCACGCCGGTGACCAGGCCGACCACGCCGCCCAGCCGGCCGCGCAGCTCGTCGGGCGTGCTGGTCAGCTGCTGGGTCACGATCGAGGTGTTGGCCGTCGGGGCCAGCAGCGCCATCGCGGCGAACAGGGCCCCGATGACGTACCCGCTGCGAGTCAGCACCGTCAGCGGGGTGAGCAGCACCAGCGCCCAGAAGACCGCGATGACGGCCGCGTACGGCGACAGCACGCGCTGCAGGTACGGCGCGGCCAGCGCGCCCAGCACCCCGCCGCCGCCCAGCATCGCGGCCATCACGCCGATCTCCCCCGCCGGCACGCCCCGCCCCTGGGCGAGGACGATCACGACGAGGTGGAAGGCGCTGAAGAAGAGGTTGAGCACCACCGCGCAGAGCGCGGTGAACCGGATCCGCCGGTGCCGCCACACCCAGCGCAGGCCGGCGGCCATCTCCGCGCCCAGCTGGCGGATCGGGGCGGGCCGTCGCGCGCGGGCCGGCACCCGAACGAACGCCAGCGCGACGAACGCGACGACGTGCGCGACGGCGTCCACGACGAACGGCAGCACACGGGCGGCGGCGAACAGGAAGCCCCCGGCGGCGGTGCCGGTGAGCTGCCCGAGCGAGGTGCGGGCCGAGTTCATGGCGACCGCCGTGCCCAGCTGGTCGGCCGGGACCAGCGCGGCCAGGGTGGCGTCCTCGGCCGGCTCGAACAGCGCCGTGCACACCCCCATCACGGCCGCCACCGCCACCAGGTGCGGCACCGTCGCGGTCCCCCACCACAGCGCGGCGACGAGGCTGCCGAGGGCCAGCGCCTGGGCCGCCTCGCAGGCCAGCATCAGCCGCTTGCGGTCCCACCGGTCCGCCAACGCCCCGGCCGGCAGGCCCACCACCAGCTGGGCCGCCGCGATCGTGCCCAGCACCAGGCCGGACGCGGCCGCGGAGCCGGTCAACGCGAGGACCAGCAGCGGGAGGGCGATCGTGGAGGCGTGGTGGCCGAACTCGGCCACCGCCTGCCCCGTCCAGAGCAGGCGGTAGCCGCGGTTGCGGGCCAGCGGGACGGTCACCCGGCGCCCCGGCAGTCCGCCACGATCGCGCGCAGCGCGTCGGCGAAGTCGGCGGCGACAGCCGACACGGTGGCCTCGTCGTAGGTGTCCGGCTGGTAGTACCAGGTGAACTCCAGCTCCCCGCCGAACACCGAGCCGACGACCTCCAGGTCCATCGCGGCGCGGTCGCGGGGGTCGTGGTCCTGCCCCGGCGACGGCAGGGCGGCGTGGTAGAGCGTCGCCGCCGCCTCCTGTGCCCGCGCGTCCCACTGGCCGAGGTAGTTGAAAACCACCTGCGGGCCCTGCCGCCGCGCGGCCAGCCGCTCGCGCACCGGCTCGGGGCCGAGGTAGCGCAGGGCGCCGAAGCCCAGCCCGTTGCCCGGCACCGCGCGCAGCTGCCGGCGCACCGACTTGATCAACGTACGCCAGTCCGGCTCGCCGCCGGTCGGCACGTCCAGCGCGACCGGGAACATCGTGGTGAACCAGCCGACCGTGCGCGACAGGTCGACGTCGTCGAACACGTCCTCCCGGCCGTGGCCCTCCAGCTGCACCCGCACCCGGCCGCGGCCCGTCCAGCGGGACACCGCCCGGGCCAGCGCGGCCAGCAGCACGTCGTTGATCCGGGTCCGGTACGCCACCGGGGCGGCGCGCAGCAACGCGTCGGTCGCCGCCGCGTCGAGGGCCACCGACACGCTGCGCGTCGGGCTCGGCGGCCCCGACCGCTCGTGGTCTACCGGCAGCGGCTCCACCTCCGCCGCGGCCACCCAGTGCGCCAGCTCGCCGTCGAGCGCGCCGGCGGCGGTGTGCTCGGCGAGCCGCCGCGCCCACTCCTGGAATGACGTGGTCCGGGCCCCGAGGTCCACCGGCTCACCGCGGGTGGCCTGCCCGTACGCCGTGTCCAGGTCGTCCAGCAGGATCCGCCACGAGACGCCGTCGATGACCAGGTGGTGGGCGACCAGGAGGAGGTACGGCCGGCGGGCCACCCCGCGGTCGAAGAGCACCGCCGCCAGCAGCGGCCCCCGCCCGAGGTCGAACCCGGCGTGGACGTCGTCGGCGTACTTCTCCAGCGCCGCCCGCTGCGCCTCACCGACCTCGGTGTCGGTGTCCGCCTCGCTGTCGCCGGCGGGCAGCTCGTACCGGCGTAGGACGGGCACCGGCTCCACCGGCGCGATCTCCTGCCGCCAGCCGTCGGCGGACCGGCTGAACCGGCTGCGCAGGACGTCGTGCTGGGCCAGCAGCGCGGCCAGCGCGGTGCGCAGCGCCGGTTCGTCCAGCCCGTCCACCAGCTCCAGCAGCACCGCCTGGTTGAAGTGGTGCGGGTTGTTGGTGTGGGTCTCGAAGAACCAGCGCTGGATGGGCGTGAGCCGCACCTCCCCCACCACCGGCGCGCGCCCGGCGGCGCTGTCCTGGACGACCGTGACCGCCGCCGCGAGCGCCGCGACGCTCTGGTGCAGGAACAGGTCCTTCGTGGTCACGTGCAACCCGGCCTGTCGGGCGCGGGCGACCACCTGGATGCTCAGGATCGAGTCGCCGCCGGCGGCGAAGAAATTGTCGTGTACGCCGACCCGGCCGAGCCCGAGCACGTCGCTCCAGATCCCGGCCAGGGCCTCCTCCACCGGCGTCCGGGGTGAGACGTAATCCGCCGCCGGGTCGGCCGGTGCGGCGTCCGGGGCCGGCAGGGCCCGCCGGTCCACCTTGCCGTTCGGGCTGACCGGCAGGGCCGACAGCGGTACGAAGGCGGCCGGCACCAGGTGGTCGGGCAGGCTCGCGGCCAGGAACTCGCGCAACTCCGCGGCGGTCGGCGGCGGGGAGTTCGGCGCCTGGGCGGGCACGACGTACGCCACCAGGCGCTTGCCGCCGGGCTGGTCGGCCCGGGCCAGCACCGCCACCTGCCGCAGGGCGGGGTGCCGGGCCAGCGCCGCCGCCACCTCGCCCAACTCGATCCGGTAGCCGCGGATCTTGACCTGCTCGTCGGCCCGGCCGAGGAATTCCAGCTGCCCGTCGGCCCGCCAGCGCACCACGTCGCCGGTGCGGTACATCCGCTGGCCAGGACCGCCGGACGGGCCAGGACCGCCGGACGGGCCAGCGGCGGACGGGCCGGCGACGGACACGTCCGCGGCGAAGGGGTCGGCGACGAACCGCTGCGCGGTCAGGCCGGGCCGGGTGAGGTAGCCCCGGGCCAGCCCGGCGCCGGCGACGTACAGCTCGCCGGCCACGCCCGTCGGCACCGGCTGCAGGCGCGCGTCCAGGACGTACACCCTCGTGTTGGGCAGCGGGCGGCCGATCGGCGGCGGCGGCCCACCCGGCGACAGGGGCCCGGTCCAGGTGCTGACCACGGTGCACTCCGTCGGCCCGTACGCGTTGATCATGCGGCGACCGGGCGCCCAGCGGGCCACCAGCTCGGGCCCGCAGGCGTCCCCGCCGACCACCAGCGTGGCCAGGTCGGGCAGTGGCACGTCCGGCAGCGTGCCGAGGGCCGCCGGCGGGATCAGCGCGTGGGTCACCCGCTGGCCGGCCAGCACCTCGGCCAGCTCTTCGCCGACCAGCGGACCCGGCGGCGGCACGACGAGGGCCGCGCCCGCCGGCAGGGCGGCGCACAGCTCCAACACCGAGGCGTCGAAGCTGGGTGAGGAGAACTGCAGGAACCGGTCCCCGGGCCGGACGGCGAACCGCTCGGCCTCCGCCGCCGCGAAGCTGGCCAGCCCGGCGTGGGTGACCGTCACCCCCTTGGGCCGGCCGGTGGAACCGGACGTGTAGATCACGTACGCGGGGTGCGCCGGCGTCAGCGCCACCCCCCGCTCCGCGTCGGTGACCAGGCCGGCCGGCAGCGCGTCGGTGGCGGCAACGACGGCCGGGTCGTCGAGGACCACACCGGCAGTGCCGGCCGGCAGGTTGGCCGCCAGGTCCGCCCGCGTGAGCGTGAGGACAGGCCGGGCGTCGGCGAGCATCAGCGCGATCCGCTCGGCGGGATACGCCGGGTCGACGGGCACGAAGGCGGCACCCGCCTTGGCGACCGCGAGCTGGGCGACCACGATCTCGACCGACCGGGGCAGCGCCAGCGCGACGAGGGCCTCGGGGCCGGCGCCCCGGGCGATCAGCAGCCGCGCCAGCCGGTTCGCGCGGGCGTCCAACTCGGCGTAGCTCACGGCGCCGGCGCCCGTGGCGTCGCCGGTCGCGGGCAGGACCGCCGGGGCGGTCGGCGTGCGGGCGACCTGGGCGGCGAACAGGTCGGCGAGGGTCGCCGCCGGCACCGGCCGGGCCGTGTCGTTGAGGTCCACCAGCAGGTGGCGCCGCTCCGCGCCGGGCAGCAGCGGCAGGCGGGACACCGGGCGGTCCGGGTCCGCGGCGATGCCCGCGAACAGCTCGGCCAGGTGGCCCGCCAGCCGCGTCGCGGTCGACGGGTCGAACAGGTCCGTGTTGTAGGTGAGCGACACCTGCAGGCCGTCGGCGGACTCCTGGAACTCCAGCGTCAGGTCGAAGCTCGCCGTGGTCATCGGCAGCTCCACCGGCTCCACCCGCAGGCCCGGCAGCGCGGGCGGCTCGTCGGGCAGGTTCTGCAGCACGACCATGACGGAAAACAGCGGCGTCCGGCTGGGGTCGCGGGCCGGCTGCAGCTCGTCGACGAGCCGCTCGAACGGCACGTCCTGGTGGGCGAACGCGTCCAGCACGGTCTGCCGCACCCGGCCCAGCAGGTCGGTGAACGACTGCCCGCCGTCCACGGTGGACCGCAGCACCACCGTGTTGACGAAGAACCCGACGAGGCGTTCGAGCTCCGCGCGCTCCCGGCCGGCGGTGACCGTGCCGACCGCCACGTCGTCCTGTCCGGACCACCGGCTCAGCAGCACCTGGCACGCCGCCACCAGGGTGGTGAACAGCGTGCCGCCCTGCCGCCGGCCGAGCTCCCGCAGCCGGGCCGCGACCGCCGGCGCCACGAGGAACTCGTGGACCGCGCCGCGCTCCGTGTGCACCGGCGGCCGGGGCCGGTCGGTGGGCAGGTCCAGTGCCGGCACGCCGGCCAGCGCCGTACGCCAGTAGGTGAGCTGCTCCGCCAGCAGCGGGCCGGCCAGCCGGTCGCGCTGCCACGCGGCGAAGTCGGCGTACTGCACCGGCAGCGCCGGCAGGTCCGCCGGCCGATCCCCGACCGCGGCGGCGTACAGGTGGGCGAGGTCGTCGGTGAGCACGCCGGTCGACCAGCCGTCGGTGACGATGTGGTGCAGCACGAGCAGCAGCACGTGCTCGTCGGCCGCCAGCCGCACCAGCGTGGCCCGCAGCAGCGGGCCGGTCCGCAGGTCGAACGGGCGGGCGGCGCGTTCCGCCAGCGCGTCCCGGAGCCGGTCCGCCTGCCCGGCGGGGCCCGCGCCGGTGAGGTCGACCCGCTCCACGGCCACCTCGTACGGCGGCCCGACCACCTGCACCCCGTGGCCGCCGTCGCTCGTGTCGAACGTGGTGCGCAGCGATTCGTGCCGGGCCACCAGCGCGGTCAGCGCGGCGGTGAGCGCGTCGGTGCGCAGGGCGCCGCGCAGCCGCAGCGCGGTCGGGGTGAGGTACTCGGTGCTGGCGGGGTCGAACTCGTGCAGGAACCACAGCCGCTGCTGGGCGAAGGAGAGCGGCAGCGCGCCGGCGCGGGGAACGGCGGGGATCGGCGCCGTCGCCACCGAGCCCCCACCGATGGGTCCGCCGCCGGCGGGGCCGGGGGCGACTGCCTGCCCGTCGACGGCCGCCGCGAGGCCGGCCACGGTCGGGTGCGTGAACAGGTCCCGCGGGGACAGCTGCCGACCGAACGCCGCCCGCAGCCCCGAGGTCACCCGGATGCTGAGGATGGAGTCGCCGCCGAGGGCGAAGAAGTTGTCCTCGGCGCCGACGCGGTCGACGCCGAGCACTCCCGCCCAGATCGCCGCGACGGTCCGCTCGGTCGCGGTCCGCGGGGGGACGTAGCCGGCCCGCGTGGCGGCGTCCAGCTCCGGCGCGGGCAGCGCGCGGCGGTCCAGCTTGCCGTTCGCGTTGAGCGGGATGCCGGCCACCGGGACGAACGCCGCCGGCACCATGTAGTCGGGCAGGCTCCGGGCCGCGAACGCGCGCAGCTCGGCGGCATCGGGTACGCCGGGCGCGGCCGGCCCCGCCGCGGCCGGCTCGGCCGGGACCACGTACGCGACAAGCCTCTTGACGCCCGGCTGGTCCTCGCGGTCGATGACCGCGACCTGGCCGACCGCGGGGTGCCCGGCCAGGGCCGCCGCCACCTCGCCCAGCTCGATCCGGAAGCCCCGGATCTTGACCTGCAGGTCGGCCCGGCCGAGGTAGCTGAGCTGCCCGCCGTCGTCCCAGCGGGCCAGGTCGCCGCTGCGGTACATCCGCGAGCCGGGGGCCCCGAACGGGTCGGCGAGGAAGCGCTGCGCCGTCAGGCCGGGCCGGTTGAGGTAGCCGCGGGCCAGCCCGGCGCCGGCCACGTACAGCTCGCCGGTGACGCCCGGCGGGACCGGCCGCAGGTCGGCGTCGAGGACGTACACCCGCAGGTCGGGGATGCCGGCGCCGATGGTGCTGCCGGTCGCCCCGGCGGCCCCGGCCGCGGTCAGCGCGGCGTAGGTCACGTGCACGGTGGTCTCGGTGATCCCGTACATGTTGACCAGCACCGGCGCGTCGTCGGCGTGCCGGGCGTACCAGTCGGGCAGCCGCCCCAGCTCCAGCGCCTCGCCGCCGAAGATGACGTACCGCAGGGCCAGGCCGGCGCCGGCCGCCTCCCGGTCCGCCTGCATGAGCTGGTAGAACGCGGACGGGGTCTGGTTGAGCACCGTCACCCGCTCGGCGGCCAGCAGCCGGTGGAACTCCTCGGGCGAGCGGGACACCGCGTGCGGCACGACCACCAGGCGCCCGCCGTGCAGCAGCGGGCCCCAGATCTCCCACACCGAGAAGTCGAAGGCGATCGAGTGGAACAGCGTCCACACGTCCCGCTCGTCGAAGGCGAACCAGGCCCGGGTGGCGGAGAACAGCCGGACCACGTTGTGGTGGGGAATCACCACGCCCTTGGGCCGGCCGGTCGAGCCGGAGGTGTAGATGGCGTACGCCGGGGTCAGCGGGGTCAGCGGCGCCCACCGGCCGGCGTCGGTCGGGTCGCCCGCCGGCCGGGCGGCCAGGTCGGCGACCACCCGGGGGTCGTCGAGGAGCAGCCGCGGCACGGCCGTGTCCGGATCCACCGTGTCCGGGGCCACCGCGCCGGTGGTGAGCAGCAGCACCGGCGCGGCGTCGGCCAGCACGTGCGCGATCCGCTCCCCCGGGTAGTCCGGGTCCAGCGGCAGGTACGCCGCGCCGGACTTCACCACGGCCAGCACCGCGACCAGCAGGTCCGTCGACCGGGGCAGCGCGAGCGCGACGAACGACTCGGGGCCCGCACCCGCCTCGATCAGGCGGTGCGCGAGCCGGTTGGCGCGCGCGTTCAGCTCCGCGTACGTCAGGCTCTCCGGCCCGCAGGTCAGCGCGGTGGCCCGGGGCGTGCGGGCGACCTGCGCCTGGAACAGCTCGGTGATGGTCCGCTCCGGCGGACTCACCGCCGCGCCGTTGAAGCCGACCAGGACCCGGTCCCGCTCGGCCGCCGACAACCACGGCAGGTCGGCCACCGGCCGGTCCGGGTCGGCCGCCATCCCGGCGAGCAGCGTGCGCAGCCGCCCGGCGAGGGTCGCCGCCGTCCCGGCGTCGAAAAGCTGGCTGTCGTACGCCAACTCCAGCCGCAGCCGGTCGTCGAGGTAGGCGGTCAGCGTGAGGGCGAAGGTGGTGGTGTCGGACCCCGCCACGTCGACCACCCGCAGGCCGGCGCCGGCCGCCGCGGTGGCGTCGATCGGGTAGTTCTCGAAGGCGACCATGCTGTCGAACAGGTTGGCGCCCGCCGGCAGGTCGCTCCACGCCCGCAGCTCCGCCAGGGAGGCCCAGTCGTAGCGGCGGGCCTCGCTCTGCGCCGCCTGGAGCAGGCGCAGCCAGGCCGCGACGCCCTGCCGGCCGTCGACCCGGGCCCGGGTGGGCACGGTGTTGATGAACATGCCGATCATCGATTCGACGCCGGGCAACTCCGCGGGCCGGCCGGCCACGGTGGTGCCGAACAGCACGTCGCGCTCGCCGCTGTACCGGGCCAGCAGCAGCGCCCAGGCGCCCTGCACCATCGTGTTGACGGTCAACCCGTTGCGCCGCGCGGCCCCGTGCAGCGCCGCCGACTCGGGCCCGGTCAGCTGGACCCGCACCGACTCCGCCGACTCCGTGCGGTGCGCTTCGACGGGCTGGCGGTCGTACGGCAGCGGGGTGGGGCTGGCGAACCCGGCCAGCAGGCCACGCCAGTACCGTTCCGCGGCGGCCGAGTCCTGATCGGCCAGCCAGGCGAGGTAGTCGCGGAACGGCCGCCGCGGCGGCAGGTCCGGCTCGGTGCCGGCCACGATGGCGGCGTACTGCGTGGCGACCTCGCTGAACACCGCGGCGGCGCTCCAGCCGTCCAGGATGATGTGGTGTGAGCTCCACAGCAGCAGGACCTCGTCATCGCTGAGCCGGGCGATCGCCAGGCGCAGCAACGGCGCCTCGGTCAGCACCAGCCCGGCGGCGTGCTCCCGGGCGGCGAGCCGCTGCAGGGCCGCCGGCCGTTCGCCCTCGGCCAGCGGCCGCCAGTCCAGCCGCTCGACCGGCACCGTCGCCCGGCGGCGCACCACCTGCACGGGCTGGTCGACGCCCTCCCAGACGACCGCGCTGCGCAGCACGGGGGTCCGGTCCACGACGCGCTGCCAGGCCAGCGCCAGCGCGTCCGGGTCGGCCACCCCCGCCAGCCGCAGTCGCAGCTGGTCCACATAGGCGTCGGAACCACCGGCCGAGCCGTCGGCGGTCGCGCCGGCGCCGGCGTCCAACAGGCTGTGGAACAGCATCCCGGCCTGCAGGGGGGTCAGGGGGTAGACGTCGTCGACCTCGCGGCCGTCGCCCACCAGCCGGTCGACGGCCGCCTGGTCGAGCCCGGCGAGCGGGAAGTCCGACGGGCTGCGCCCGCCCGCGCCCGGCGTCGCGCAGTGGGCCACGATCTCCCGCAGCGCCCGGAGCATCTCCTCGGCGAGCCCGCGGACCGTGGCCTCGTCGTGCACCTGGTCGGAGTACGTCCAGCCCAGCTCCAGCCGGCCGGCGGTGACGGCACCGGTGATCTCGATCAGGTAGCCGCGTTCACTCGCCGGGGCGGCGTCCGCACCGATCGCGGGGCGCCAGGCCCGGTAGAGCCCGTCCGGCTCCCCCGCGACGTCCCACTGGCCGTGGTAGTTGAAGCACACCCGCGGCAGCGGCTGCCCGCGCAGCTCCGCCGTCGGGGAGCCCGGGCGGCTCAGGTAGCGCAGCGCACCGTAGCTGAGCCCGCGGTGGGGCACCGCCCGCAGTTGCTCCTTCACGGCGGTGAGGATCTCGCCCCAGCCGCCGGCCGGCACCGCCAGCGGGACCGGGAACTCGGCGGTGAACCAGCCGACCGTGCGGGAGGTGTCCACGCGGTCGAACAGGTCCTCCCGGCCGTGGCCCTCCAGCGATACCAGGACCCGGTCCCGGCCAGTCCACCCGGCGAGCGTGGCGCCCAGGGCGCTGAGGAGCACGTCGTTGACCTGGGTGCGGTACACCGGTGGCACCCGGTGCAGCAGCGCGTCCGTGTCGGCGCGGTCCAACTCGACCGTCACCGTCCGGGCCGAGGCGGTGGTGTTGGCACCGTCCCGGTCGACCGGCAGGTCGGCCGGCGCCGCCGTGCCCGCCGCGCGCCAGTACGGCAGCGCGCCGTCGAAGCCGCCGCCGGCGACATGGTCGGCCAGCCGGTGCGCCCACCGGGTGAACGGCGTACCCACCGGGTCCAGGGCCACCGGGGCGCCACCGGCGGCCTGCCGGTACGCGACCTCGAGGTCGGCCAGCAGGATCCGCCAGGACACCCCGTCGACGACCAGGTGGTGCGCGGTGAGGAACAGGCGCGGCGCCTGGCCGTGGCCGAGGACGAACAGCTCGGCGGCCAGCAGGGGTCCCGCCGACAGGTCAAGCCCGGTCTGCGCGGCCAGCGCCAGGCGGTCCATCGCCGCGGGCTGGGCCGGCACCGCCAGCCCCGACAGGTCGTGCTCGCGCAGCCCGACGCGGGTGCCGACGGCCGCCGGCTGCTGTGACCAGCCGGCGGGCCCGGCGGTGAAGCGCAGGCGCAGCGCCTCGTGGTGGTCCTGCACCGCGTCGAGCGCCCGGCGCAGCGCGGCGGTGTCCACGTCACCGGGCAGGTCGACCAGCATGGACATGGTGAAGTGGGCGCGGGTGTCCCCGCCGGTCTCGACGAACCAGGACTGGATCGGGCTCAGCGGCGCCGGCCCGGTGGCCGCCTCGGCCGGAGCGCCGCCGGCCGCGTCGTCGTCGGTCGCCGCGGCGGCGACCAGTGCCAGCTCGGCGACGCTCTGGTGCAGGAAGATGTCCTTGGACGTGATCCGCAGGCCGGCCTGCCGGGCTTGGGAGACCACCTGGATGCTGAGGATCGAGTCGCCGCCGAGGGCGAAGAAGTTGTCGTTGACGCCGACCCGTTCGGCGCCGAGCACCGCCGCCCAGATGGCGGCGAGGTGCCGCTCGGTGGCGGCCCGGGGGGCGACGTACGCGGCGCTGAACTCGTCGGCGACGCGCGGCTCCGGCAGCGCCCGCCGGTCCACCTTGCCGCTGGCGGTCACCGGCAGCCGGTCCAGGGCCAGGAACGCCGCGGGCACCATGTAGTCGGGCAGCGACCGCTTGAGCCAGGACCGCAACTCGGTGCCGCCGGGGGCCGCGCCGCCGGTCGCCACAAGGTACGCCACCAGGCGCTGGTGCCCGCCCGCGCCGGCCCGGGCCACCACGACCGCCTCGGCCACCTGCGGGTGGGCCAGCAGGGCCGCCTCCACCTCGCCCGGCTCGACCCGGAACCCGCGGACCTTGACCTGCTCGTCGGCCCGGCCGAGGAACTCCAGCACCCCGCCGGCCGTCCACCGGGCCCGGTCGCCGGTGCGGTACATCCGCTCCGCCGACCCGCCGTACGGGTCGGCCAGGAACCGCTGCGCAGTCAGGCCCGGTCGGCCCAGGTAGCCGCGGGCCACCTGCGGGCCGGCCAGGTACAGCTCCCCCGCCACGCCGACCGGCACCGGCCGCAGGGCGGCGTCCAGCACGTACGCCCGCAGGTTGGCCAGCGGCCGGCCGACGACCGGGCGGCTGTCGGCGGTCACGGGCGCGGACAGCGCGTCCACCGTGCACTCGGTGGGCCCGTAGAAGTTGTACGCCGCCGTGTCGGGCGCCGCCGCCAGCTCCCGCCACAGCCCCGGGCTCAGCGCCTCGCCGCCGATCATCAGGACGCGCGGCCGGTGCGCCGGGTTTCTGAGCAGCCCGGCCGGCAGCAGCTGGCCGAGGTACGACGGCGTGACGTCGAGGAAGTCGATCCGGTTCGCCGCGACGTAGTCCGCCAGCGCCCGCGGGTCGAGCCGGACGTCGTCGTCGACGAGGTGCAGCTCGTGGCCGTCTGCCATGAGCAGCGGCCCCTCCCAGGACGTGTCGAACGAGAACACGGCCGTCAGCGCCACCCGCAGCCGGCCTACCGCCGCCCGGTCGGCGCTCGCCTCGGCGACGAAGCCGTTGCGGTGGCTGACCAGCAGGTTGGCCAGTTGGCGGTGTTCCACCACCACGCCCTTCGGCCGGCCGGTCGAGCCGGAGGTGTGGATGACGTACGCGGCGTGGTGCGGGCGCAGCGGGCCCAGCCGGTCGGCGTCGGTCGGGTCGGTGTCCGGGCAGCCGGCCAGCGCCGCGCCGGCCGCGGGGGTGTCCAGGCGGAGCTGGCGCCGGCCGTCGCCGCACACCCGCCGCACCTGCGCGCTGCCGGTCGAGGTCACCACCAGGACCGGGTCGACGTCGTCGAGCAGCGTGCGGATGCGCTCCGCCGGCAGGCCCGGGTCGATCGGCACGTGCACGCCGCCGGCCTTCGCCACCGCCAGCAGGGTGACCACCGACGCCGCCGTGCGCGGCAGCGCCACCGCGACCACCCGCTCCGGCCCGACGCCGAGCCGGATGAGCTGGTGGGCCAGCCGGTTCGCCCGGGCGTTCAGCTCGGCGTAGGTCAGCGTCGACCCCCGGAAGACCAGGGCGGTGGCCGCGGGCGTCCGCCGGGCCTGGTCCTCGAACAGCTCGCCGTACGTGCTGGCCGGCACGTCCAGCGCCGGGCCGTGCCACTCGTGGAGCACCTGCCGGCGCTCGACGGCGGAGAGCAGCGGCACCTCACCGAGCCGGCGGGTCGGCGCGGCCACCACGGCGGCCAGCAGGCGCAGCAGGTGCCCGGCCATCCGCTCGATCGTCGCCGCGTCGAACAGGTCGGTGTTGTACTCGAACGCGGCCCCCAACGCCCCGTCGCGCTCCTCGAACTCGATGGACAGGTCGTGGCTGGCGGTGCAGACCGGCGGCGCCATCTCCTCGGCCCGCAGCTCGGCCAGCCCGGCCGCCTCCCCCGGCAGGTTCTGTAGCACGATCATGACGTCGAACAGCGGGTTGCGGCTGGTGTCGCGCACCGGCTGCAACGCGTCGACGAGCCGCTCGAACGGCACGTCCTGGTGGGCGAAGGCGCCGAGGACCACCTCGCGCACGGTGTCCAGGAACGCCCCGAACGACTGGCCGGGGTCGACCGCGGCCCGCAGCACGACCGTGTTGACGAAGAAGCCGACGACCCGCTCCAGGCCGGCCTGCTCCCGGCCGGACGTGACGGTGCCCAGGGCCACGTCGTCCTGCCCGGACCACCGGCTCAGCAGGAGCTGGCACGCGGCGACCAGGGTCATGAAGAGCGTGCACTCGTGCGCCCGCCCGACCTCCTTGAGGCGGGCGGTGAGCCCGGCCGGCACCGCGAACGAGTGCACCGCGCCGGCCGAGGTGCGCACCGCCGGCCGGGGCCGGTCGGTGGGCAGCTCCAGCGGGGCGAGGTCGGCCAGCCGCTCGCGCCAGTAGCCGAGCTCCCGGTCGAGCACCGGGCCGGTCAGCGAAGCGCGCTGCCACACCGCGAAGTCGGCGTACTGCACGGGCAGCGCCGGCAGCCCGGCCGGCTCGCCGCGCAGCGTCGCCGCGTACAGCTGGCCGAGCTCGTCGGTGAGCACGCCGCCGGACCAGCCGTCGGTGCTGATGTGGTGCAACGCCAGCAGCAGCACGTGCTCGTCGGCGGCGGTCCGCACGACCAGCGCCCGCAGCATCGGCCCGGTCCGCAGGTCGAACGGGCGCCCGGCCTCGGCGGCCAGCAGGTCGGCCAGCGCGGCCCCGCGCGCCGCCGCCGGCACCCCGGTCAGGTCGCGCAGCGGCACGTCGACCGGGTACGGCTCACCGATCACCTGCACGCCGTGGCCGGCCACGGTGTCGAACGTGGTCCGCAGCGACTCGTGCCGGGCCACCAGCGCCGTCAACCCTGTCCGCAGGGCGGCCAGGCTCAGCTCGCCGCGCAGCCGCAGCACCGTGGGCGCCACGTACTCGCTGCCGCCCGGCTCGAACTGCTCCAGGAACCACAGGCGCTGCTGGTTGAAGGACAGCGGCAGCGGGACCGTGCGGTCGGCCACCGGGATCGTGTCGGCCTTGCCCGCGGCAGTGTCGAGCACCGCCGCCAGGCCGGCCAGGGTCGGCGCCCGGAACACCGCCCGCGGCGACACCCGCACCCGGGACGCCTCCCGCAGGCGCGAGGTCACCCGGATGCTGAGGATCGAGTCGCCGCCGAGGGCGAAGAAGTTGTCGGTGGCGCCCACCCGGGCGACACCGAGGACGTCGGCCCAGATGTCGGCGACGAGGCGCTCGGTCGGCGAGCCCGGGGCGACGTACCCGGGCCCGGCGGCCGCGCCGAAGTCGGGCGCGGGCAGCGCCCGGCGGTCCAGCTTGCCGCTGGCGCTGACCGGCAGGCGGTCGAGCACCACGAACGCCGCCGGCACCAGGTAGTCGGGCAGCGAGCGGCCCAGCCGGGCGCGCAGGTCGGCCGCCGGCGGCACGGCGGCTGCCGGCGCGGCGACCAGGTACGCGACCAGGCGTTGCGGGCCGGGCGCCGAGGAGTGCGCGACGACCGCCGCCGCCGCGATGCCGGGCTCGGCCAGCAGGGCGGCCTCGATCTCGCCCGGCTCGATGCGGATGCCGCGGATCTTGACCGGCTCGTCGGCGCGGCCGAGATACTCCAGGAGCCCGCCGGCGGTCCAGCGCACGACGTCGCCGGTGCGGTACATCCGCTGGCCGGGGGCGCCGAACGGGTCGGCGACGAAGCGCTGCGCGGTCAGCCCCGGCCGGTCCAGGTAGCCGCGGGCCACCTGCGCGCCGGCGATGTACAGCTCGCCGGGGATGCCCTCGGGCACCGGGCGCCCGACGGCGTCCAGCACGTACGCGCGCTGGTTGCGGCCCGGCCGGCCGATGACCGGGCGCGGGGCGTCCGTCAGCCGGCACCACACCGAGTCCACCGCGCACTCGGTCGGGCCGTAGTAGTTGTAGCTGGTCACGTGCGGCACGGCGGCGAGCTCGCGCCAGAGCGCCGGGCCGACCGCCTCACCACCGAGCATGACCACCCGGGGGCGGTGCCGCGGGTCGGTCAGCAGGCCCGCCGGCAGCAACTGCTGGGCGTACGACGGCGTGAGGTCCAGCAGGTCGACGCGGTGCTCGGCGATGTAGTCCACCAGCGCCGGCGGGTCGAGCCGCACCTCGTCGTCGATCACGTGCAGCAGGTGGCCGGCGGCGAGGAACAGCAGTCCCTCCCACGAGGTGTCGAAGGAGAAGACGGCGGTCAGCGCGACGGTCAGCTGCCGGCCGGCCGCGGCGGCCGCCGGATCGATCAGGTCCACCCGGTGGTCGGCGTACAGGTTGGCCAGCTGGCGGTGCTCGACCAGCACCCCCTTGGGGCGGCCGGTGGAACCGGACGTGTAGATCAGGTAGGCGGAGTTGGTGGGCCGCAGCGGGGCCCGCCGGTCGGCGTCCGTGGGATCGGCGTCGGCCTGGCGGCCCAGCACCGCCCCGGTCCGCGGGTCGGCCAGGTCGAGCGTGGCCGGCTCACGGTCGACAGGCCCGTGGCCGGCGACCGGCCCGGCGGTGACCACCAGCGCGGCGGCGGCGTCGCGGCAGAGGAAGTCGATGCGGTCGGCCGGCAGGGTCGGGTCGACCGGCAGGTACACGCCGCCGGCCTTCAGCACGGCGAGGATGGCGACCACCATCTCGGCGGTGCGCGGCAGGGCGAGCGCGACCACCCGCTCGGGCCCCACCCCGCGTTCGATCATCAGGTGGGCCAGCCGGTTCGCGCGGGCGTTGAGCTCGGCGAAGGTCAGCGTGGTGCCCTGGCACACGAGGGCGGTCGCGGCCGGCGTCGCGTGCGCCTGCGCCTCGAACACGGCCGGGTACGTCGCGCTTCCGACATCGAGGTCCGTGGCGTTCCACTCGACCAGCACCTTGCGGCGCTCCGCCGCGGTCAGCCAGTCCAGGTCCGCCAGTCGCCGCTGCGGGTCGGCGGCGAACCCGCGCAGCAGCAGCCGCAGGCGCTCCGCCAGCGTCGCCGCGGTCGCGGCGTCGAACAACTGCGCGTCGTACGCCAGCTCCAGCCGCAGTCGGTCGGCCAGGTAGGCGCTGAGCGCCAGCGGGAAGTTCGTCGTGTCGGTCGCCCGCACGTCGCGGACCCGCACGCCGCTGCCCGCCACGGCGGCGGCGTCGAACGGGTAGTTCTCGAACACGACCACGCTGTCGAACAGGTTCGCGCCGGCCGGCAGGTCGCTCCAGCCGCGCAGCTCGGCGAGGGCGGCGAAGTCGAAGCTCCGGGCGTCGCTCTGCGCCGCCTGCAACCGGCGCAGCCACGCCGCGGCCGGCTCACCGCCGGCGACGGTGACCCGGGTCGGCACGGTGTTGATGAACATGCCGATCATCGACTCGACGTCCGCCAGCTCCGCCGGTCGCCCGGACACCGTGGTGCCGAACACCACGTCGGCCTCGCCGCTGTAGCGGGCGAGCAGCAGCGCCCAGGCGCCCTGCACGACGGTGTTGACGGTCAGGCCGTGCCGCTTGGCGGCCAGGTGCAGGGCGTCGGACTCCGGCCCGCTCAGCGCCACGTGGATCGTCGCCGCGGACTCGGTGCGGTGCGCCTCGACCGGCTGGCGGTCGTACGGCAGTGGGGTGGGCGCACCGACGCCGGCCAGCACCCCGCGCCAGTACCGCTCCGACTCGGCGGAATCCTGACCGGCGAGCCAGGACAGGTAGTCCCGGAACGGGCGCCGGCGGACCAACCGGGGCGCCCGCCCGGCGGTGATCGCCGCGTACTGCTCGACGACCTCGGCGAACACCTGGCCCACGCTCCAGCCGTCGAGGACGACGTGGTGCGAGGTCCACACCAGCAGCACCTCGTCGTCGGCCAGCCGGATGATCGCGAGCCGCATCAGCGGCGCGCGGGCGAGGTCCAGGCCGGCCGCCCGGTCCGCGGCCAGGAAGGCCACGGTGGCGGCGTCCCGGTCGGCCGGGTCCATCCGCCGCCAGTCGTGCTGGCTGACCGGCAGGGTGACCCGGCGGTGCACCACCTGCACCGGCTGGTCCACGCCCTCCCACACCACCGCGCTGCGCAGGACCGGCGTCCGGTCCACCACCCGCTGCCACGCCTGGGCCAGCGCCGCCGGGTCGCTGACCCCGGCGAGCCGCAGCCGGGTCTGGTCCACGTACGCGCCGGCGTCCGTGCCGGCGCCCGCGTCGGTC
>DASQDS010000814.1:0-1732 GCA_035634075.1 Pilimelia sp.
CATCTCGCTCATCAGGTGCGAGGAGACGAACACGGTGCGCCCTTCGGCGGCCAGCCCGCGCAGCAGGCCGCGGATCCAGCGGATGCCGTCCGGGTCGAGCCCGTTGACCGGTTCGTCGAGGATCACCACGGCGGGGTCGCCAAGCAGCGCGGCGGCGATCCCGAGGCGTTGGGCCATGCCCATGGAGTAGCCGCGGGTCCGCTTGGCGGCGACGTGCTCGAGGCCGACCATGTCGAGCACCTGCCGGACGCGGTCCCGGCCGTAGCCGCCGGTGGCGGCCAGTGCCAGGAGGTGGTGGTAGGCGCTGCGGCCGGGGTGGAAGGCCTTGGCCTCCAGCAGCGCCCCGACCTCGCGCAGGGGCGCGGCGTGACCCGCGTACGGGCGGCCGTTGACCAGTACGGTGCCGCTGGTGGGGCGGTCCAGGCCGAGGATCACCCGCATCGTGGTCGACTTGCCGGCCCCGTTGGGGCCGAGGAACCCGGTCACGACGCCGGGCCGCACGGTCACCGTGAGGTGGTCGACGGCGGTCTTGTCGCCGTACGTCTTCGTCAGATCCTTGATCTCGATCATCGCGAGGTCCTTTCAGGAACGTGCGGAAGGTTGCCGGCGGCCCGGGCCGCGAGGTTTCCTGACCGTGCTGCACTCAGCCCGTTCACGGGCGCGACGCCGGCCGGGCGGTGCGCGGCCGTGCGCGGCAGGCGCACCGCGAGCGCCGCGGTCGCCGCGGCCAGCGCGAAGCCGGTGAACGGCTGCACCGGCTGCAGGGCGAAGCCCGACACCGCGAACGCGGGAATCAGGACGGCGTAGGCGATCCCGTGCCAGCGCAGCCGCGGGCTGGTGCGCGCTATCGCGGTGCCCAGCACGACCGCGGACACGATGAGGAAGAACGTCGACGTCAGCGCAACGGCGAACAGGGTCGGCCCGTACGCGGTGTCGGCGTTGATCGCCGCCATGCCCTCGACGCCGGCCAGGTGCGCGCGGCCGACGCCGGGCTGGACGAAGGTGGCGCTGCCGAACGCGGCGGACATGAAGACGTTGGTGATGGTGGTCAGCACGAGCCCGGCAACGGCGGCTCGGGCGGCGCGCCCGCGTACCAGGAAGGCGGTCACCGCGATGGCGCCGAGGATCGCCATGCCGGCGCCGAAGATGCTGGCGCCGAGGTGGCTGACCAGGAAGATGTCGGTGGTGACGTAGCGGGCGTAGGCGTCGAAGTCCGCCACGGGCGGCTGGTGGGTCAGGGTACTCAGCCCGAGCAGGACGCCGTAGATCGGCAACGACCAGAGGCCGATTCGGGCGGCTCGTCCGGCGATCGTGTTGTCGGCGGTGATGGACATGGGGATCATCTCCGTTCTTGGTGTGGTGCGGCGGCTTGCGTGCGCCGACACCGTCACGGTGCCGGGAGCACCTGTCGCGGCCCTGTCGTGAACCTGTTCCGGTGCGGGTTCGGCTACGGGCCGGTCGTGGGGAGCGGCCTGCCGCCGTCGTCATTCACACGCCGACCGGCGGTCGCCCCTGGCACCGGTTGGGCGTCCAGGTGCAGGCGGTGTGCGCGGCTGAGGCGCCGCCGGATGACCAGCGCGGTCACGGCGGTCAGGACGATGACCGCGAGGGGGATGGCGGTGGCCCGCCCTTCGCCGGTCAGGATGCTGGCGGCGATGCCGTCGTCGTTGTTGGTGCGGTTGAACATGCTGTGCAGCACGGCGACGAGCAGGATGCTGTTGCCCGCGCCGCG
>DASQDS010000815.1:0-2492 GCA_035634075.1 Pilimelia sp.
GCGCTCGGCCGGGATGCGCGGGCGGTCCCGCTCCCACTGCCTGGGCGGGGGCTGGCCGGCAATGTCCTCCAGGTCGCCCTCGTACGGGTACGGCGGGGCGCTCGCCGGGACCCGCGGCGGCGGCTCGCCCTGCGTCGCCGCAGGGTACAGGCCGGTCGGGTACGACGGGTACGGCGGTTCCCGGTAGGTCGGCTGGGCCGGCGGCTCGTCCGTGTGGGCGTGCTGCGCGCGCGGGGGCTCGTAACGCTGGAGGTCCGCCGAGCCGGGAAGCAGGTCGGCGTACCGGGAGACGCTGGGGGACCAGGCGCGGTGGATGGGTAGGTCGGCCGGCTGCCGCCAGGCCGGGGCAACCGGCTCGGCGGCAGGCTCGAGGGCGGCGCCGGCGTTGGACCAACCCTCGGTCGTCGCCCACAGCCCGTTGGACCGGGGAGGCTCACCCCGCGGACCTGCGCCGTTGCCGTTCTCCCCCGCGACGGCGTCGCCGGGTTGCCCTGCTTCGTCCACCGTGCGCTCCTCGGTCACCCCTGCTGAGGCTACCGTGTGCTTGCGGTGGGGATAAGTTGCAACCGCTGGCTGATTTACTCGACCGACGCGCCGGCGGATTGACGGAGGTATCGATGGCTACAGCGGGTGGGGCCCAAACGGCCGGGCGGCCGGCGCGCCTGCCGCGCCCGGCCCGCCGCAAGCAACTGCTCGCCGCCGCGCAGGACGTTTTCGTGGCCCAGGGCTACCACGCGGCCGCGATGGACGACATCGCCGAACGCGCCGGCGTCTCGAAACCAGTGCTGTACCAGCACTTTCCGGGCAAGCTGGAGTTGTACCTCGCGCTGCTGGACACCCACTGTGACGCCATTGTGGAGACGGTGCGGGCGGCCATGCGCGCGACGATCGACAACAAGGAACGCGTGATGGGCGCGGTCCGCGCGTACTTCGAATTCGTCGACCACGACAGCGAGGCCTTCCGGTTGGTCTTCGAGTCGGACCTGCGCAACGAGCCTGCTGTGCGCGAGCGCATGGAGCGGGTGGAGCGCGGGTGCATCGCCGCCATCACCGACACCATCACCTCGGACACCGGGGTGAGCCGGGCCCGGGCGGAGCTGCTCGCGTCGGGGCTCGTGGGCGCCGCCGAGACGGCCGCCCAGTTCTGGCTCGCCGGCGGCCGGCAGGTGCCCAAAGAGGAGGCGGAGGCGCTGCTCGCGGCGCTGACCTGGCGCGGGATCGCCAGCTTCCCGCTGCAGGACGAGCCGGCCTGACGCCCGCCCTCCCCCGTCGGGGCGCCATGCCGGGTTCCGCCCGGCCACCCCGGTAGTCTTCTCTGCGGTGCGCCCGCGCCCGCGGGCCGGCACCGAGGAGGAGGACGACGTGGAGGTCAAGATCGGCGTACAGTACGCGCCGCGCGAGCTCGTGCTCGAGAGCGCCCAGTCGCCGGCCGAGGTCGAGGAGGCCGTGACGGACGCCTTCGGCCGGGACTCCGGGGTGCTGTCGCTGACCGACGAGAAGGGCCGCCGGGTGATCGTGCCGATCAGCAAGGTGGCGTACGTCGAGATCGCCGAGGCGTCCGCCCGCGCGGTCGGCTTCACGGTCCGCTGAGCGTCGCGCCCCCGCCGCCGGGCGGGGGCGCTGTCAGTTGTTCAGGCCCACGGCCGCCATCCGCGCCGTGTGGGCCGCGGTCAGCCGCTTGAACAGGGCCGGCAGCCCGCCGCCCGCGCCCGCGCCCGCGAGGATCAGCGCGGTCAGCGCGGCCCGCTCGCCGGCCACCCGCTGTGCCTGGGAAAGCCCCTCGCCGACCAGCCGGCGCGCCCACATGGACAGCCGGTTCGCCACCTTCGGATCGGCGGCGATCGCCGCGCGGATCTCCGCACACGCGAACTCGTCGTGCCGCGAGTCGTGCAGGACCTCCAAGACGAGGTCGCGGTCGGCCGGCTCGAGGAACTCCGCCACCTCGCGGAAGAAGTCGTCGGCGATGCCGTCCCCGACGTACGCCTTCGTGAGCGCCTCCAGCCAGTCCTTGGGCTCGGTGGAGTCGTGGTAGTCGCGCAGCGCCGTCACGAACGGCTCCATCGCCGCCTGCGGGTCGGCGCCCAGCTCCGCCAGGCGGTCGGCGAGGCGGCGGAACCCGCCGATCTCGGCGGCGGCCATCTCGCTCAGCACCGCCCGCCGGCGCAGGTCGGGCGCGAGCCGGGCGTCGACGGCCATCCGCTCGAAGGCGAGCAGTTCCCCGTACGCCAGCATGCCCAGCAGCTCGACCAGCGCGGCGGCCGGCGGGGCGGTGGCGGCCGGCGGGGCCGGATCGGGAGCCGTGGACACGACCGCAGGCTACCGGCCCGCGCCGGCGAGCGCCCGCTGCCCGGGCCGGCGGTCCGCTCCGACCTCCGAACGAAACGGCACCGTGGGGCCGCCGAGCCCTGGCTCCGCCAGGAGGCGCCGGGGTGGCCCAGGCCACACCAGCCGGCCCCGGGCGGCCGACCGCCTCGCTCCCGGTCACCCGGCGG
>DASQDS010000816.1:0-2411 GCA_035634075.1 Pilimelia sp.
CCGGTCGTCGTCCGCGTTGCCGACGGCGACGCCACCGCCGCGCCAGACCGCCACCTTGGCCGCCGCGTACGGCCCGAAGCCGCCGTGCCAGTCCAGGTGGTCGTCGGCGAGGTTGAGCAGCGCACCCGCCGCCGGCGCCAAGGTGCGCGACCAGTGCAGCTGGAAGCTGGACAGCTCCACCGCCAGCACGTCGTACGCCGCGCCGTCGCGGGCCGCGTCGACAAGTGGCGCACCGATGTTGCCGAGGGCGGCGGCCCGCTGCCCGGCAGCGCCCAGGATCGCGGCGAGCATGGTCGTCGCGGTGGTCTTGCCGTTGGTGCCGGTGACCGCGAGCCAGGCCGGCGCGCCGGGCCCGCGCAGGCGCCAGGCCAACTCGGGCTCGCTGTAGACGTCCAGGCCGGCGGCGAGCGCGGCGGCGGCGACCGGGTGGGTCGGCGGGTACCCCGGCGAGACCACCACGTCCGACACGCCGGCGAACACGCCGGCGGGCGGAGCGTCGGCCAGCACGATCCGCGCCCCGGCGGCGGCCAGTTCCGCCGTGCGCGCGGAGGCGGCCCGGTCGATCACCGTCACCCGGGCGCCGAGCCGCAGCAGCGCGGTCGCGGCGGCGAAGCCGGCGACCCCGGCCCCGGCGACCACCACGGCCCGGCCGGTGTAGGTCATCGCCTCACCCCATCTGCGCGAGGAACTCGCTGTAGAACAGGCCGAGCCCGACGGCCACGCCCAGCCCGGCGATGATCCAGAACCGGACGACGATGTTGACCTCGCTCCACCCGGCGAGCTCGAAGTGGTGCTGCAGCGGCGACATCCGGAACACCCGCTTGCCGGTCGTGCGGAAGGAGATGATCTGGATCACCACGGACATCGTGATGATGACGAAGAGGCCCCCGATGATCACGGCCAGCAGCGTGGTGCGGGTGGCCATTGCCAGCCCGCCGATCAGGCCGCCCAGGCCCAGGGCGCCGGTGTCGCCCATGAAGATCCGCGCCGGCGACGTGTTCCACCACAGGAAGCCCACGCAGGCGCCGGCCGCCGCCGCCGCGATCAGCGCTATCTCCAGCGGGTCCCGGACCCGGTAGCAGTACGACGCCGTGTAGTCCGGGTCCGCGCACCAGTGCCGGTACTGCCAGAACGCGATGACCGCGTACGCGCCGAGCACCATCACGGACGCCCCGGTGGCGAGCCCGTCCAGCCCGTCGGTGAGGTTGACCCCGTTCGACATCGACATGATGACGAAGATGAAGATCAGGACCGAACCGACCTTGCCGACGTCCAGCACGTCGATGTCCCGGATGAAGGAGATCGTCGTGCTCGACACCGTCTCGCGGTTCGTCCGGGTGCCCTGCGGGTCCAGCATCGTGCTCGGGAAGTACAGCGCGATGATGCCGAACACCGCCCCGACCAGGACCTGGCCGATCAGCTTGCCGCGCTTGCTCAGGCCGCCGCTGTTGCGCTTGCGGACCTTGAGGAAGTCGTCCAGGAACCCCACCGCGCCGCAGAACACGAACAGCCCCAGCAGCACCAGCGCGGTGATCGTCGGGCCGACCTGGAAGATCTGCCGGTCCGGCAGCGTGGTCAGCGTGAGGTGACCGGCCACGTACGCCACGATCGTCGCCACGATGAACGCGACGCCACCCATCGTCGGCGTGCCCCGCTTGCCCATGTGCGTCTGCGGGCCGTCGGCCCGGATCGGCTGGCCCGCCTTGAGCCGGGTGAACACCCGGATCGCCACCGGGGTGCCGAACAGCGACACGAGGAACGCGACCGCCGCCGCCACGATGACGGCCCTCACGCGCCGACTCCGGTACGCAGGAAGTCAGCGACGTCCCAGGTGCGGTACCGCGATCCCTTCACCAGCACCACGTCGCCCGGGCGCAGGCTGCGCTCGAGGTCCCGTACCGCCGCGGCCTGGTCGCTCGCCAACACCGCTTCTCCCTTCCAGGTGGTCTGCGCCCGTGCGCCGTCGAGGATCGGTGCGGCCGGCTCCCCGACCGCGAGGAGCCGGTCCACGCCCAGCCGGGCGGCCAGCGCGCCGACCTCGGCGTGCCCGTCCCGCTCGTGGTCGCCGAGCTCGGCCATGTAGCCGAGGACCGCCACGGTGCGCCGGCCCGCGCCGAGCGCGGCCAGCGCGCGCAGCGCCGCCGCCGTGGACGCCGGGTTGGCGTTGTACGAATCGTCGATGAACGTGCTGCCGTCGGCGCGGTCGAACACGTCCATCCGCCGGCCGGAGACGGCCGCCAGCCCGCTCAGGGCGTCGGCGAGCTCCGCCAGCGGCAGCCCGGCCGCCAGCCCGATCGCCGCCGCGGCGAGGGTGTTGCCGACCTGGTGGGCGCCGACGACGCGGAGGCGGACCGGCGCCGCGCCGGCCGGGGTCACCAGCGTGTACGAGGCCCGGCCGCGGTCGTCCAGCG
>DASQDS010000817.1:0-2665 GCA_035634075.1 Pilimelia sp.
GTTCCTCGACGGGTACACCGACGGGACCGTGGCGCCCACGCTCGCCCTCCGCCGGGACATCACGGCCGCAATCCGCCGGCACCGGCCCGACCGGGTCCTCACCAGCTCGCCCCTGCGGCGCTGGGAACGGATGGCCGGCCCCAGCCACCCCGACCACCTCGCGGTCGGCGAGGCCACCACCTGCGCCATCTACCCGGACGCCCGCAACGCCTTCGCCTACCCCGACCTCGTCGCGGCCGGGCTGGAGCCGTGGGTGGTGCGCGAGGTGTGGTATTCCAGCGGGCCGGCCCCGGACCACGCGGTCGACATCACCGACCACGTGGACCGCAAGCGCGCCGCGCTGCGGGCGCACGCCTCCCAGACGGCCCGCCTGGAGCTGGACGTCTGGCTGCGGGACCGGCTGGTCGCCACGGCCGAGGCCGTCGGCCTGCCGGAGGGCCGGCTGGCGGAGGCCTTCACGGTCCTGCGGACGGAGTAGCCCGCGCGCCGGCGACCGGACCGGCTACACGAGCCGGCGGTCGGCCGCCCAGCGCGACAGCTCGTACCGGTTGGACATCTGGAGCTTGCGCAGCACGTTCGAGACGTGGGTCTCCACCGTCTTGATCGAGATGAACAGCTCCTTGGCGATCTCCTTGTACGCGTAGCCGCGGGCGAGCAACCGCAGCACCTCGCGCTCCCGGTTGGTGAGCTGGTCCAACTCCGGGTCCGCGACCGGCGCGTCCGGCCGGGCGGCGAACGCGTCCAGCACGAAGCCGGCCAGGCGCGGGCTGAAGACGGCGTCGCCGTCCGCGACCCGCCGGATCGCCGCCGCGAGCTCGTCCGGCGAGATCGTCTTGGTGACGTAACCCCGCGCGCCCGCGCGGATCAGGCCGATCACGTCCTCGGCGGCGTCGGAGACCGACAGGGCCAGGAAGAGGACGTGCGGGTGGGTGCGCCGCATCGCGTCCAGCACCGCGCGGCCGCCGCCGTCCGGCATGTGGACGTCGAGCAGCACCACGTCCGGCTCCATGGCGGCTATCCGGCTGACCGCCTCCGCCACCGTGCTGGCCTCGCCCACCACGTCGACGTGGACGCCCAGCTCGGCGCGTACGCCGGCCCGGAACATCGCGTGGTCGTCCACCAGGAATACCCGCAACCGCCGGTCGGTGACCGGTAGGGCCTGCTCGTCCATCACTGCCTTCTCTCCGCCTTGCTGTCAGCCGGACCCGTGCCGGGTCGGCATGCTGAGCCGGACCTCCGTGCCCTCGCCGGGCTCGCTGCGGATCTCCGCGCGCCCCCCGTGCCGGTGCATCCGTCCGATGATGGACCCGCGAACGCCGTGCCGGTGCTCGGAGACCGTGCCAGGTTCGAAGCCGGTGCCCCTGTCCCGGATGAACGCACTCACCTGGTCCGGCTCCACCTCCGCGTACAGCGAAACCGTCTCCACCTTGGCGTGGCGTGCCGCGTTGACCAGGGCCTCGCGGGCGGCCGCGACCAGCGCCCCCACCGGCTCGTCCACCTGCAGGTCGCCGACCACCACGGTCTCGACCGTGATGGCGTACGTGTCCTCGACCTCGGCGGCCACCTGCTCGAGCGCCGCGGCGAACCGCTCCGACGGTGACCCGGTGGGCTTGTACAGCCAGTTGCGCAGGGTCCGCTCCTGCCCGCGGGCGAGGCGTTGGACGGTCTTGACGTCGCCGGCGTTGCGCTGGATCAACGCGAGGGTGTGCAGCACCTGGTCGTGGACCATCGCCGCCAGCTCCGCCCGCTCCTGCTCGCGGATGCGCCCCTCGCGTTCCGCGCGCAGCTGCTCCACCGTCCGCCACAGCACCGGGGCGGCGACGAAGCCGACGCCCAGGACGCCGATGAGGGCGAACACGACGCCGTTGACGACGTCGGCGAACTGGGTGCCGCCGACCGGCGAGTAGACCGCGGCGACGCCGATGGCGCCGACGGCCACCAGGACGCCCCCGCCGATGAAGCGCAGCACCGACGCCCGGCGGTCGGTCTCCTCCAGCACCGCCCCGAGCCACGGTGCCTGCGGCATGGTCTGGCGCCACCGCCGCCGGCGCTCCGGGTCGGCCTGCTGCCAGATCAGCCCCGCGCCGACCGCGATGATGGCGACCAGCCAGCCCGCCATGGTGCCGACCCCGCCCGCGCCGATCAGGATCTGCACCAGGATCACGCCGACCCCGATCGCGAGGAACGGCAGGAGCTGGAGGAGGTTCCGCCGGCGCGGCACCTCCGCCGGGCCGGGCTGGACGGGCAGCACCGCCCAGAACGCGGCGTAGAGGAGCACGCCCAGGGTGTTCAGACCGAGCAGGAGGACGAACGCCACCCGCACGCCCAGCACGGACACGCCCAGGTGACCGGCGATGCCGGACGCCACGCCGGCGACGAAGCGGCCGTCGCGGGCGCGGAAGAGCCGGCGCGGCTCGGCGGTCAGGGTGTCGATCGTGGGCTCCCCGGTAGGAGGCTGGCCAGGGCGGAAGCCCGGCCGCATCGATCGTTCCACGGCGGTGGCCGCCGGACCACGGGGTGGCCCCCGGACATCCCGCCGCCATTTCTCCGGGTGCGCTCAGGGTCACCGCCTGAGGCCGGCCGGGGCGCCGCGGGGCGAGGATCGTGGCATGACCTCCGACGCCGCCGGCCGGCCCGGCCCGGCCACCGCGGCCGGCCCTCCGCC
>DASQDS010000818.1:0-3100 GCA_035634075.1 Pilimelia sp.
GGCGAAGAAGTCGACCGAGGCGTCGCCCATCGGCACGGCGACCGGCGACCGCCACCACAGCCGCCACCCCGCCGCGGTGGGGGTCACCGTCCACCCGCCGGGCGCCGCCGGCCCCCGTACCGCCGGCCTCTGCGCCGCGGCGGCCGCCGCCCCGGGATCACCCGGTGGCGCGCTCCACGCCGGGGCCCCGGCACCCGACACCAACGCCACTGCGAGCGCCCCAGCCAGCACAGTCCGATAGCCCTTCACGGCGTCCTCCCCATCGACGCGGCCCCCACCTAAGGACGGTCTGCCGATGCGGGAGGTTGCCCGTCGCGGCGGACCCCGTGACAGAAAGTGCGGACCGGCTGAACGCAACGGGCCTCCCGGACCGTACTACCGGGTGCGCGCATGCAGGTCAGGCGCGGGTTGGCACAACGACAGAGCGAGGAACGCCATGGAGCACAGACTTCCGGAGACACCGAAGCGTCGGATACGTATCGCCGTGACCGTCCTCGCCGCCCTGGGCCTCGCCGGGGCGATTGTCCCGTTGTGGAAGTACACGTTGGCGTCCGCCCCCCGGCAGGAGGCCGCCCAGCAGGGCGCCCCGCTGCCGGCGGCGGCGAGCCCCGGGCACACCTCGCACCCCGCCGGCGGCAAGGCGGCCGGCCAGGCCGCGCCCACGCAGGGCAGCGGCGGCGGCGGGGGGTCGGTCAACGTGCGCACGGGTACGCCGTCCGGGCCGGTCAGCGCCCTGGACAGGGAGTTCCTCGTCCGGGTCCGGCTGGCCAACCTCTGGGAGCTGCCGTCGGGCCGGCTGGCGCAGGCCAACGCCGGCAGTGAGCAGGTCCGCCGGGCCGGCCTGCACCTGATCGATGGGCACTCCCGGCTGGATCAGATCGTCCGGGAGACCGCCGGGGCGCTGGACGTGGACATCCCCGACCAGCCCAACGCGGAGCAGGCGGCCATCCTCCGCCAGCTGCGGGACAGCCGGGGCGAGGAGTTCGACCGCATCTTCGCCAACCAGCTCCGCATCGCCCACGGCAAGGTGTTCCCGATCGTCGCCCAGGTGCGGTCGAGCACGCAGAACAACCTGATCCGCGACCTCGCCGTCGAGACCAACCTGGCGGTTTCCGACCACCTCCAGGTGCTGGAGGACACCGGCCTGGTGGAGCGGAAGACGTTCGAGACGGTGGAGGAAGCCGTCACGAAGTGACCTGGAGGGAAGCCGTCACGAAGTGACCTGGGGTGAAGCCGTCACGAAGTGACCCCGGTTGCGGGGTGACCTTGACGGTGTGGCTGGTCGACCGCGCCGCTGGCGGTCGGCCAGCCGTCACGTCGGTGGCGGGAGCGGCCTGCCGTTCTGCGGGCTGATGGCGTACCGCGCGCCGAGCAGGAGGCCCAGCTGGAACCGGTTGCCGGCACCCACGCGGTCCATCAGGTCGCGGATGACGTTGGACACCGTCCGGGTGCTGATCCGCAGGCGACGGGCGGCCGCGTCGTCGGTGTGCCCGGCCGCGAGCAGGGCAACAAGGGCGCGTTCCCGCGGCGTCAGCGGCGCGGCCCCGGGGGTCGGCGAGGGCTGGGCGACCGACCAGTGCCGCTCGAATAGCGCCACCAGGGCGCTCACCAGCGGCGGTTGGGCCACCTCCAGGTAGCCGCGCTCCGGGTCGCCCGGCGCGACGGGGAACAGCGCTATGCGGCGGTCGACGACGAACAGCTTCATCGGGACGGACGACGCCTCCCGGTAGTCGGGCCGCGCCTCGGTCGCGTCCCGGCCGTGCTCGGTCAGCGGGTCGCGGTCCACCGACTGCACGCCCACCACCCGCATGGTGACACCGCGGTCGAGCAGCGCCCGGTCCATCCCCACCGCCGGCCGCGCGGCCTGCGCCTCGAAGGCCGGCTCCGGGTTCATCGCGAGGTGCTCGTGGCAGGCCACCTGGACGAGCTCACCGAGTCGGGCCCGGGTGAGCGCCCGGCTCGGCAGGTGGCGCAGGCCGTCGCCGACCGGCAGCGACGCGGCGCGCAGCGCCGCGGGCAGGGCTTCCGGCTGCGGCGGGCGCGCGGCGACCGGCGCGTGGCAGGGCCGGCGCAGCTCGCTGGTGACCGCGCCGGCCGGCCTGGGCACCCACACCCGGGCGCGCCGGGCGCGGGTCGGCCGGCTCCGCACGGCGTTGACCGACGCCAGCTCGTCCAGCGCCGCGGCAACCCGCCCGGGCGGCAGGCCGAGGTCACGCGCCAGCTCCTCCACTGTGTCCGGACCGCTGGTCAGCAGCGTCCGGTAGACCAGGTCCGCGTCCGGCGACCGGCCCCATCGCACCAGCGATGGGATCACCGGGCCGAGCTCGACGGCTTCCCCCGCATTCCTCATGGCGTCCCCCTCACGCAGTCCAATGCAAACAAACGTTCGCCACCCGTGGCAATCAGGCCGGACGAGTTGTGATCCCCTTGGGATCCGCGGGGAGCCTGCGCGATCGCCGGGGCGTACCGCACCGGGGTCTGGTAGATGTGCTGACGTGACGACCTTCCTGCTCGTCCGGCACGGCGCCACGGCGCACACGGCGCTGGGCCGGTTCAGCGGCAGCACCGGTGCGGACCCGCCCCTGTCCACCGTGGGCGAGGAGCAGGCGGCCCGGCTGGCGGCGTCCCTGCGCCGGGCGCACCACGGCGGCGACCGGGTGGACGCCGTCGTGAGCAGCCCGATGCGGCGGGCGCGCGGGACCGCCGAGGTGCTCGCCCGGGCCCTCGACCTCCCGGTGCACCTGGATGGCGGGCTGCGCGAGGTGGACTTCGGCGCCTGGGAGGGCCGCACGGTGAGCGAGGTGGCGCGGCGGTGGGCCGACGACCTGGCCGGGTGGCGGTCCGGCGCGGACGTCGCGCCGCACGGCGGGGAGACGGTGGCCGCGGTGGCACGGCGGGTCGGCGACGTCCGCCGGCGCCTCGCGCGGGACCATCCCGCCGGTACGGTGCTGCTGGTCAGCCACCTGTATCCGGTGCGGCTGTCGATCCTGGACGCCCTCGGCGCGCCACTGGCGGCGGTGCACCGGATGCTGCTGGAACCGACGGCGCTCAGCGAGCTGCGGGACGCCACCCTGGTGCGCTACAACGACGCCGGCCACCT
>DASQDS010000819.1:0-1775 GCA_035634075.1 Pilimelia sp.
GCCGACGGGCCGCCGGTCGGCGGGCCGGCCCCGGCCACCGGCGGACCGCCCGGCCCGGCCTTCCCCGACGGGCCGGCGCTCCAGTGGGCCGGCGCGGCGGACGCCGGCACCCTCTACGCCACGGCGCTCGCCTGCCCGGACCTGTCCTGCCCCAAGACGGTGCACCGGCTGGCCGGGTCAGACGACGGCGGCCGCACCTGGACGAGCCGAGGTGGCCAGCTGCGGGAAGCATCCCTCACGGTCCTCGACCGCCGCACGCTCGTCGCCGTGTCCGACACCGGCGTAGGCGCTGCGGCGGTGTCGATCAGCCGCGACGGCGGCCGGTCCTGGGCATCCGTACGGCGCCAAGGGCGAATCGTACCGGCGCTGCCGCCCGGCGGCGCCCTGGTGTGCGTGGCCAAGGCGGCCGGCCAGCCGTGCACCGGCCACGCTCTCGATCCGGCGGCCGGCCAGCTGCGCCCGCTCGCCGACTCGCCAACCCTGGCGGACGTGCGGGGTAGCGTGGTCGCGCCGGTGGGCAGGCACCTGTGGCTGGCCGGCACGGAACCCGCCAGCGGGCGGCCCATCGTGGCCGTCAGCGCCGACCGTGGCCGGAGCTGGGCGCGGCACACGTTCCCGTGCGCAGCCGGCGCCTGCGCCGCCCCCGGGCTCGCCGTCGCGCCCGGTGGGGCCCAGGCGTACGCCCTGCTGCCGGCGGCCGCCGGCGACGGCCTGGTCGCGTACCGCGGGACCGCCGCCGGGGTCTGGTCGCCGGTGGCCGGCGCGGACGCCGTGCCGTACGACCAGCAGCTGGACCCGCCCTCACCGGCGGCGTTCGTCACCCGCGACGGCACGCTGGTGGTGGTGGCGGCGGGGGAGCGCGAGCGGGACGAGCCGCGGCCGAGCCACTGGGCCCACACCGGCGGCACGTTCCGCCCCGTCACCCTTCGTGGCCTGCCCCTGCGAAGCCGGCCGCCGGAACGCACCGCGACCGGTTACTTCCTCGCCCTCAGTTACTCCGACGGCACCCTCTACGGCTCGGCGGACGGCCGCGCCTGGGCGCCGCTGACCCGGCGTTAGGACGCCAGAAAGAAGCACCCATGACACCGCCCCACCCGGGCCGGCTCCACCGGCCCCGGCTCACCGTGCCCGCGTTCGTCCTGCTCGCCGCCGCCCTCGCCGGCCCGCTCGCCGGCTGTGCCGGCACCGACGCGGCGCCGACGGTGGCGACCGCGGTCACCGCCACGCCGACCGCGCGCGCCACCGGCGCGGCGGACCCCGTGGCCCGCTACGTCGAGGCGCAACGGCGCTACGTCCGGTGCATGCGCGACGCCGGCGTCGAGCTGCCGGACCCGGACGCGAAGGGCGCCGTCGACTACGGCAGCGATCCGAAGCGCAAGACCGACCCGGTTTTCATCGCCGCCCAGGAGGAATGCCGGAAACACCGGTTGCCGATGCCGCGGGAGCTGGCGGAACTGCCGCGCAAGAGCCCCACCGAGATTCAATGGGCCCGCGACTACGCCCGGTGCATGCGGTCCAACGGCGTGCCGGCCTTCCGCGATCCCGACCCGTCGGGTTACTTCGAGGGCGAGGGCACCGATCCCGGGGAGGGCCTGGCCGAGGGCGTGCTGCTCCGGGCCGGCCAGGTGTGCGAGCCCGTGCTCGCCGGGCGCCCGTCCACCTCCCCGAACCCGCACGCCAGCGGCCAGGGGTGAACCGCTGGTGGCGCGGCGTCCTGGGCGGCGCCGCGGTCGTCGCGGGCGCGGCCGGCCTCGCCGCCGCGACGCTGGGGCTCG
>DASQDS010000820.1:0-7378 GCA_035634075.1 Pilimelia sp.
GGTCCGACGCCGAGCTGCGCGTCCGGGTGCGCCCGCTGGACCGGGCGGTGGGCAGCGTGCAGCCGCCGGCGGCCGCGGGCCGGGCGGGTGCGGTGTCCGACGCGCTGGGGCGCGTGTGGCGGGGCTGCGCGGGCCGGGCCCTGCGCCACACGTCCCCGGCCATGACCGCGGACAGCCTCGGCGTGCGGGCGGTGAGCCTCGTTGACGGCCGTGAGCTGCCGGTGCGCGTGGCGCTCGTCGACGGTGACCTGGACATCACGGTGGCACCGGGCGTCGGCGGTCCCGTGCTGGCGCACGTCGCGCCGGTCGGCGGCCCGCGGCGCGGACGGGCCGTCGTCTGTCAGGTGGTCGAGGCGCACGCCTGATGGCCCGCGCGGTGCACGCGCCGGCGCTGACGGGCGACCCCACCGCGGACGCAGCCCTGCGTCGCCGGCTGCTCGCCGGTGCGCCGGCCGAGCTGCGGCTGCCGGCCGGCCGGTACGCGCTGGCCCACGGCCTCACGGTCGGCGCGGGTTGGACGGTCAGCGGCGCGGACGGGCCGGCGGGCACCTGGCTGTCGGCCGCCCCGGCCGGCGCCGGCACCGGTGCGCCCCTGCTGCACGTCACCGGCTCGGACGTCCGGATCGAGCGGCTCGGGTTGGCGCCGGCGCCCAGCGCCCCCGGCCTGCACGGAGGCGACCGCGGGACGGCGCTCACGGTGGGCCGCTTCCTCTACGCCGGCCGGCCGGACTGGGTGTCCGGAGTGTCGCTCGCCCGGCTGCGCGTCCGGGCGCCCGGGCGGGAGGCCAACGCCGTGGCGGTGATGGGGGCGGTGCGCGACGTCGACATCGACGACCTCAGCGTGACCGGCGGCTGCACCGGCCTCGCGGTGCACTGGGGCTGCGCCGGCCGGGACGTGTCCGCCCTGGCCGGGCCGACGTACCACCCGCACCGGCTGCGCGTCGCGGGCCTGCGGGTGCGGGACGCCTTCGAGGGCTTCTACCTCAGCGCGGTGCACGACGTCCAGGTGGCCGGCGCCTGCCTGACGGACGTCGACATCGGGTTCCGGCTGCTGGCCGGCGACAACACCGACCGCTTCCACCCCGGCGACGCCGGCGTGGTGGGCAGCCGGATCGACATCGCGGGCGTCTGCGTCGCCTGGCGGGGCCGGCTCTACGGGGCGCGCGTGGCGGGCTGGGGGCGCAGCGCGGTGGACGGCCGGGTCACTACGCTGGCGTACCGCGACGTGTCGTTGCGCGACTGCTCGTTCACCGCGCTGGACAGCGCGGACGAGCCCGCCACGCCGGTGCGCACGCGGGCGCCGGTGGTCCTTGAGCAGGCGTACGGCGTGCGGCTGCGCGGGATCACCATGGCAGCCGCCCGACGGCCGGTGGCGGCGTGCTGCGCCCTCCGGACGGGGTGATGCGGTGCGCGTCCACAGCAAAGACGGCGTACCTACGCCGTCTTTGCTGTGGACGTCGAGCGGGACATGCCGCCGGCCAGGCTGAGGGCTCAGCGTTTGAGGGTGAAGGTGAAGTCGCCGGAGAGCTTTCCGCTCAGCCGGACCGCCGACACGAGTTTCCCGTCCGGGATCAGTCTCTCGACCTCTGCTCGCGAAAGACCGCAACCTGCAGCGATCAGTCGCACCGGCCGCACAGGGATCCGCGCCGCGAAACGGACCCAGATGTCGATCACCTCGTGGTCGAGGTAATCCGATCCGCCGGTGTCGAGGCGCCAGGCGTTGTCCCAGTCGAGGGCGATGCGATTGCGGCGCTGCACGCCTGGGTCCTGGAGCAGGTCAGCTGTCAGGCCATGGTCGTTGTCATGCAGCCGATCCAGCAGCTCAGGCCCGACGGAGCGCACACTTGTCCGCTCCAGGATCGTAAGCTTGGCCGTTTCCTCGCACGTGGTACAGAGCGCGAGGAGCCAGGCGTCGACGAGCTTATGGTTTGCATTGACGCGAAACTTTCCGGTCGGCTGAAAGCGCTCGGACGCGCACGCGTGGCAACGTCGGCGAACGAGCGGCAGGCGGGTGGGCACGACGGCCCAGTTTCTGAGCACAGAAGTACACCGGTTCCTGTGAGAATTCCGCAGCAAAGATGAGCGCGGCGCACATGCGCGACGCGCGACACATCAGCGTTCGGGAGGTCTCACAGGGTGTACAACGGCACGTCCTTGCCTAGACGACCTGGCTCCGCAGCACGGTAACGGCGCACAGCGGCGCGGCGCCACTGGTTTCGAGCGCCGCACCGCCCGGGCGGGCGGAGCCCGGGGCTGCGGGCCCGACCGGCGGCGGTACGCGCGGCACGGCTTCGCCCTCGAAACCGTCGGTGGCCGACCCGCGGGTTGCACCCGCGTAGAAGTACCGTCGCAGGTGCGGCAGCTCGATGAAGACCCGGTCCACCGCCAAGGCCAGGCCCGTCACGCGACTGTGCGCGGACAGCCACGCGATCCGGTTCTCATGGTCATTGGCTCGACGCGCGAGACGATCAGCGGACGACGTCGTAGATCAGCTTCACGATTCCGTTCGGATAGGCGGCGGACGCCCGGAGGTGCAGCACCTGCTTTGCCTTGTCCGCATTGCTGAACAGGCTTTTCCCGGCGCCAAGCAGTACCGGGAAGGCGAGAAGGTTGTACCGGTCGATCAGGCCCGCGTCCGAGAGGCGGCGGGCGAGTTCCGCACTCCCATGGATGAAGATCGCGCCGCCCTCGCCCTTCTTGACCTCAGCGACGTCGTCGGTCGAGCGCAGGATCGTCGTCGGACCCCATCCCTCGACGAGGGCGTCGGTGGAAAGCCCGGTCGAGACCACGTACTTGGGGAGTTCTTTGTAGGCGGCGTGGTCGTCCGAGTCGCGCCAGACCGGCGCGAACGCCTCGTAGCTGCGGCGGCCGAACATCAGCGCCGTCGTGTCCGCGAGCTCCTCCTCCTTGAGCGCGAACGCCTCGGGGCGGAATTCGATGTCGTTGACCACCCATCCACCGCTGCGGTGCTCCTCGCCAGGCCCACCGCCGGGGGAGTCCACAACGCCGTCGAGCGAGACGAACCCCGTGTAAACCAGTTCACGCATGCTTTTCCCTTCAGGACCAGGCGAGCCGCGCAGCACCACACTCATGGGTCGCGACCCTAGCGTCCGCCGGACACCGGCCTCAGAGGACGGTCCAGGTGTCGCCGGAGCCGAGCAGCGCACCCAACTCGTCCTCGGGCGTGCGGGTCCGCTTGCCCACGGCGGCGTCCACCTGGTCACGGACCAGCTCGTCGTACGACGGCCGGCGCACGGAGCGGAACACCCCGATCGGCGTGTGCCGCAGGTCCGCCTCGGGCAGGCGGGACAGGGCGAACGCGTACGCCGGGTCCGGGACCGTGGCGTCGTGCACCACGATGTCGGCCGGCGCGACCGTGGCCGTCTCCCGCACCGCCAGGCCGAAGCCGCCGGGCGGGTGGACGACGCACCACTGGCCCTCGGCGCCGAAGGTGACCGGCTGGCCGTGCTCGAGCCGGATCAGGTAGTCGTCCCGGGTGGCCGGCTCCTTCACGGTGTCGAAGGCGCCGTCGTTGAAGATGTTGCAATTCTGGTAGATCTCCACGATCGCCGAGCCCTGGTGCGTCGCCGCGGCCCGCAGCACCGACTGGAGGTGCTTGCGGTCGGAGTCGAGGGTGCGGGCGACGAACGTGGCCTCGGCGCCCAGCGCGAGGGAGATCGGGTTGAACGGGGAGTCCGCCGATCCGGTCGGCGTCGACTTCGTGATCTTGCCGATCTCGGAGGTCGGCGAGTACTGCCCCTTGGTGAGCCCGTAGATCTTGTTGTTGAACAAGAGGATCTTGAGATTGACGTTGCGGCGCAGCGCGTGGATCAGGTGGTTGCCGCCGATCGACAGCGCGTCGCCGTCGCCCGTCACCACCCACACGGCGAGATCCGGCCGGGAGACCGACAGGCCCGTCGCGATCGCCGGCGCGCGGCCGTGGATCGAGTGCATGCCGTACGTGTTCATGTAGTACGGGAAGCGGGACGAGCAGCCGATGCCGGAGACGAAGACGATCCGCTCGCGGGGAATGTTCAGCTCCGGCATGAACGACTGCACGGCCGCCAGGATCGCGTAGTCCCCGCAGCCGGGGCACCAGCGCACCTCCTGGTCGGACTTGAAGTCCTTCGCCGTGAGCTTCAGGGCAACGGGCTCAGCCATTCTTCACCACGTCCTCAAGGGTGCTCTCCAGCTCCGCCGCGGTGAACGGCAGACCCCGGACCTTGTTGTACGACAACGCGTCGACCAGGAACTTCGCCCGGATCACGTGGGCGAGCTGGCCGAGGTTCATCTCCGGGATGACGACCCGGTCGTAGGCGGCGAGCACGTCGCCGAGGTTCGCCGGCAGCGGGGCCAGGTGCCGCAGGTGGGCCTGCGCCACCGGCAGGCCGCGCTGGCGCAGCGCCCGGCAGGCGGCGCCGATCGGCCCGTACGTGGAGCCCCAGCCGAGGACCAGGACCCGGGCGTCGCCGTCCGGGTCCTCCACCTCCACGGGCGGCACGTCGATCGCCTCGATCCGGGCCGCCCGGGTGCGCACCATGAAGTCGTGGTTCGCCGGGTCGTACGAGATGTCGCCGGTCTTGTCGGCCTTTTCCAGACCGCCGATGCGGTGGGTGAGCCCCGGCGTGCCGGGCACCGCCCACGGCCGCGCCAGCGTCTGCGGGTCGCGCAGGTACGGCAGGAACGTCGTGCCGTCGTCGCCGTTCGGCTCGGTGGCGAACTCCACCCGCAGGTCCGGCAGCGACTCGACGTCCGGCAGCAGCCACGGCTCGGAGCCGTTGGCCACGTAGTTGTCGGAGAGCAGGATCACCGGCGTGCGGTAGGTCAGCGCGATGCGCGCCGCCTCGATCGCGGCGTGGAAGCAGTCCGACGGCGACCGGGGCGCGATCACGGCGACCGGCGCCTCGCCGTGCCGGCCGAACAGCGCGATGTTCAGGTCCGCCTGCTCGGTCTTCGTGGGCATGCCGGTGGACGGGCCGGCGCGCTGCACGTCGATGATCACCAGCGGCAGCTCCAGCGCCACCGCGAGCGAGATGGTCTCGCTCTTGAGGGCCACGCCCGGGCCGCTGGTGGTGGTGACGCCCAGCGCGCCGCCGTACGAGGCGCCGAGCGCGGCGCCGATCGCCGCGATCTCGTCCTCCGCCTGCATCGTCGTGATGTTGAACCGCTTGTGCTTGCTCAGCTCGTGCAGCACGTCCGAGGCCGGGGTGATCGGGTAGGCACCCAGGAAGATCGGCAGGCGCGAGCGTACGCCGGCGGCGACGAGGCCCATGGCCAGCGCCGCGTTGCCGGTCACGTTGCGGTACGTGCCCGGCTGCATGCGCGCCGGCTTCACCTCGTACCGCACCGAGAAGTCCTCGGTGGTCTCGCCGAAGTTCCAGCCCGCCTTGAAGGCGGCGATGTTGGCCGCCGCCAGCTCCGGCCGGGCGGCGAACTTGCGCTCCAGGAAGCGCAGCGTGGAGGAGTGCGGCCGGGAGTACATCCAGGAGAGCAGCCCGAGCGCGAACATGTTCTTCGCCCGCTCGGCGTCCTTCTTGCTGACCGACTGCTCCTCCAACGCCCGGATCGTCATGCTGGTCAGGGCGACCGGGTGCAGCGCGTAGCCGTCGAGCGAGCCGTCCTCCAGCGGGTTGGCGGCGTAGCCGACCTTGGCGAGGTTGCGCTTGGTGAACTCGTCGGTGTTGACGATGATGTCCGCGCCCCGCGGCAGGTCGCCGACGTTGGCCTTCAACGCCGCGGGGTTCATCGCGACCAGCACGTTCGGCGCGTCCCCCGGGGTGAGGATGTCGTAGTCGGCGAAATGCACCTGGAAACTGGACACACCGGGCAGGGTCCCGGCGGGGGCGCGGATCTCGGCCGGGAAGTTCGGCAACGTCGAGATGTCGTTGCCGAGCTGTGCCGTCTCCGCGGTGAACCGGTCACCCGTCAACTGCATGCCGTCGCCGGAGTCCCCGGCGAACCGGATCACCACCCGGTCGAGCTGCCGGACCGACTTGGCGCCGCCGCTGCGGGCGGCGTCGGCGTGACTGGTGACCTCGCTCTGCTCGGCCACGTGACCTGACCTCCTCGCCGGATGGGCGGTGCGGGGGAGCTCGCACCCGGTACCACCGAAGCCTACGTCGGCGAGGCTCGCGGATCTTCTTCCAGGTCCGACGCTTGAGACGGACGAAACAACGTTCACCAGGCTTAACGCCCACAGCGGAGAGTCGCCACGGTCGTGCAGATCACCTCGGCGACGTAACGAACCGCCGCCCGTCCCACCGGAACGTGGCCTCGCCCTCCTCGCCGACGAACAGGGTGAGGACCGGGCGGGTGAACCGCCAGGCGTCGAACTGGAGCCCGGACTTCCCGCCGTGCACCACCAAGTCCACGGCCCGGTACTTCGCGCCGTCGCGCCGCAGCACCAGCAGGTCGCGTTTCGGCTCGGCGCCGCCCGCACTGGGCTGCCGCTCGCCGCAGATCAGCGCGACGAGCAGCCACCGCTCGCCGTCGCCGTTGAGGTCGACCAGGTGCGGCGACTGTTCGGACAGCAACGGCTGGTTGAGGTCGAAGCGGGCGCCGCCGGCGGACGCGCGCCCGCCGGTGTCGAAGGTCATGGTCAGGTCGGTGCCGGCGTCCGGTTCCAGGCCGGGGGGGCAACGCAGCCGGTCCGCCACCGGGTTCAGGTCCACTGGCATCCCGTCGCGTTCGCCGACCGGCAGCAGGCCGGGATACCCATCCTCTGTATCCGCCGCCACGAACCGACCGTCGCGCCACCGCACCGCCGAGGCGTGGCCGAGAGAGTAGCTCCAGCCGAGGGGAAAGGTGAAACTTTCCACCAACGGCTTGACGTCCATGAAGAGCGTTTGATCGGCCACCCACCAGTCGCCGTACGCGCCCCCCCGCGTGCCGGCCCAGCCCAGGCCGCGCAGCGCCCCGTCCGCCCGGTGCTCGACGACCAGCAGCTGGCCTTCGCCCGCTTTGCCATCGCTGTCGGACTGGGCGCACGTCGCGTCCAGCACCGCCTCGGCCCGGCCGTCGCCGGTCAGGTCGCCGAAGCGCACCCGGCTCAGGTCCACCGTGATCTTGGGAAACCGGTCCGGTCCGATCGCGAACGGCGAGCTGCCCGCGGCGCGCAGCCGGACGGCGCCGTCCGGGCAGCCGACGTTCCTGGGCAGCGTGATCGTGGCGTTCCCCCACCGGACCCGCCTGATCGGGTCGTCCGCGGGGGCCGGCGGCACCGGCGTGGGCGATTGGGCGGCCGTGACCGTCGGTGCCGGCGGCGTGGCGGGCGGCACGGGCTGGGGCAGGGCGCCCCCGCGCAATACCGCCATGCCGCTGGCCGCCACGACGATCACGGCGGCGGCCGCGAGCAGCGTCGAGGCGACCCGGCGGGTGC
>DASQDS010000821.1:0-4319 GCA_035634075.1 Pilimelia sp.
TGCCGGTCCTTGATCGGGCGCGACTCGATGCGGGTCAGGTCGATGCCGCGCATGGTCAGCTCGGTCAGCAGGCCGAGCAGCGCGCCCGGCCGGTTCTGGGTGGTCGCGGCCAGCGTGGTCCGGTCGCGCCCGGTCGCCGCCGGCCACGCCGGGCCCCGGTGGCGCTCCGGTGCCCGACCCGCCGGCGGCCGGGCCGGCCGGGCCGGGCGGGCCGGTCGGGGCGTCGGCGGCCGACTGCCCGCTACCCGGCTGACCTGTGCCCGGTTGACCTGAGTCGGGCTGACCTGAGCCGGGCTGACCTGTGCCCGGCGCGGCTGAACCGGCCCAGCCCGACCCGGTCCCGCCCGGCTGCGCCCAGGTCGGCGCGCCGGGCGACCCGCCTCTCCGGGCCCAGGAGCCCGGCCCGTCCGACTGCACGCTGTACCAGCAGGCTCCGAGGCCGATCGCGATCACGGCGATGGCGGCCAGGAACGGTCGCATGGCCAGAAACCACGCGGGCAGGCGACGGCGACGCAGTACAGCGCGGGGCATGGGGGCGTGGATCCTCTCGACGGCCATCTCGCCATGGGGTACGACCGCCGAGTATTCGGGCTGTTCACCACGTACGTCACTACCCCGTACGAGGTACCCTTGCCCGGCATTTCACCCCAGCGCGGCTCCGTGCCGCCGAGCGGCCGGCCGCCCTCGACCCGCCGGAGGGCTCCTGAGAAACTGTGCTCTTGTAACTCTTGGTGGGGGTGCGATGAACGGGTGGGTGCTGCCCGAGGACGTGTTGCGTGACGCTCCGGCGTACACGCCCCGTCCGCATGAGCTGGCCGACCTCGAGCTGCTGCTGTCGGGGGCGTACGCGCCGCTGACCGGCTTCCTCAGCCGGGCGGACCTGGCCGGCCTCGTACGCCGGGGCCGCCTCGCCGACGGCACCTCGTGGCCCGTGCCGGTCACGCTCGAGGTGCCGGCCGCCCTGATCGAGCGGATCGAGCTGGACAACCCGCTGCAGCGGGCGATCGTGCTCACCGACCCGGAGGGCGCGCCGGTCGCCGCGCTGGACGTGACCGACGCCTGGCCCACCCGCGACGGCCAGCACGGCGTCGGCGGGGAGGTCCGCCGCCTCGGCGACGGCGGCCACGGCCCGTTCCAGCGGCTGCGCCGCGGGCCCGCCGACATCCAGGCGCTGCTCCCGCCGGGCCGGGTCCTCGGCGTCATCGCCGACCGGCCGCTGCACCGGCCGCAGCTCGCCCAGATCGCGCACGCCTCCCGCACCCTCGCCGCCCACCTGCTGCTGCTCATCCCGGTCAACGAGCCGGGCCCGGACGGGCTGGCGCCGGAGGTGCTGGTGCGGGCCGTGTTCGCCGCCCGGGACCGGATGCCCCCGGCCACCATCGTCGTCGTCCCGCTCTCCCGGCGCGGCGACGAGATCCGGGACGCGCTGCTGCGCGCCCGGGTGGCCGGCGCATACGGCGTGACCCACCTCCTGTCCACCGGCGAGACCATGCTGTCCGGCGGCGGCCCCCGCGTGCTGGTGCCCCGCGAGCTGGCCTACGACAACCGCGACGGCCAGTGGCGCTGGCGCGACGACATCCCCCCGCGCAACCGGCGGCTGGCACTGAGCGCCGACGAGATCGACGACCTCCTCGACCGGGGCTTCCCGCTGCCCGAGTGGCACACTCCGCCGGCCGTCGCCCGGGAGCTGGCCCGCGCCCGCCCACCGCGCCGGCAGCGTGGGCTGGTGGTGTTCTTCACGGGGCTGTCCGGCTCCGGGAAATCCACGGTCGCCCGGGCGGTCGCGGACACCCTGCGCGAGGGCGGCGAGCGCACGGTCACGCTGCTCGACGGCGACGTGGTCCGCCGGGAACTCTCCGCCGGGCTCGGCTTCAGCAAGGCCGACCGCGACCTCAACATCCGACGCATCGGGTGGGTGGCGGCGGAGGTCGCCCGGCACCGCGGGCTGGCGATCTGCTGCCCCATCGCGCCGTACGCGCGGGCGCGGGCCACGGCCCGGGCGATGGCGCAGGCGGCCGGGGCCGGCTTCCTCCTGGTCTGGGTGAACACACCGCTGGAGGTCTGCGAGCGCCGGGACCGCAAGGGCCTGTACGCCAAGGCCCGCGCCGGCCAGCTCACCGGGATGACGGGGATCGACGACCCGTACGAGGAACCGACCGACGCGGATCTAATCCTCGACACGACGGACGTCACCGTCGACGAGGCGGCGGGCCAGGTGCTGGCGTACCTGACCGAGCACGGCTGGGTGGAACCCCGCCTCCCCCCCGCCTGAGGTCACCCTCCCCACGAGCCGCCCCACCGCCAAGCCCCGAAACGGTAGCCACGGGACCAAGATCCCAAGCCGGCGCGCGACCGCCCACACACCCCCACGAACGCCGGATCTTGGTCCCGCGACCCCCCGAAACGGTAGCCACGGGACCAAGATCTCGGCGGCGGTGTCTGCGGCTCACCCGGGCGGCGCACCCGCCCGACCAGGGGCCGACGCGTCCGCGCCGCGCCGCGCCCGCGCTGCGACGTCGGGCCGGCAAAATCGTTGTAAAGGGACTAAACGGACCACGCAGTTACGTCCCGGGGTACTGACCGTTTACCTCCTGGGAGGCAAACCGCCTTAATCCGACCAACACCCCGAAGGGCCGCCACTTTCATGGAAGCCACTCACCCGGTGTCCACCAATTTTTCCGACTATTTCGGGATGCTCCGCCGGCACTGGTGGGTCGTGTTGTTGCTGACGGCGGGTGCGGTCGGGGCCGCTGACGCCGTCACCCGGGCCATGCCCCAGGTGTACGAGTCAGCCACCTCGGTTCTCGTCCAGCCGGCCGGTCAGGACACCAATGTGGTGGGCGGCCGCACCAAGGGCGACATCAACCTGGACACGGAGGCGCAGCTCGTCGGCTCCAACGAGGTCGCGGCGGGTGCGGCGGCGCTCCTGCGGTCCGCCGCACCGCCCGGGACGCTGGCCGCCAACGTGCTGGTCGAGGTCCCGCCGAACACCTCCGTGCTGGTGATCACCTATGCCGCGCCCACCCCCCGGGAGGCGCAGGCCGGCTCGCACTCGTTCGCCGAGGCGTACCTGCGCAACCGCGAGGCCAGCGCCCGCGCCGTGCTCAACGAGCAGATCACTGCGCTCAGCACCAAGGTCAAGCAGCTGAACGAGGCGCTCGTCAAGGTCAACAACCGGCTGGCCGCGGTGAGCGACGAGAGTTCCGAGCGCCCGAACCTGGAGAGCCAGCGCACCACCTCGATCAACCAGATCAACAACCTGTCGGGCAAGCTCAACCAGCTCACCACCGCCACGGTCAGCGCCGGGAAGATCATCAGCGACGCGCCGCTGCCGATCGCGCCCAGCAAGCCGGACCGCACGCTCAACCTGGCCAGCGGGGCGATGGTCGGTCTGCTCACCGGCCTCGCCGTGGCCGCCCTGCGGGAGCGCCTGGACCGGCGCGTCCGGCGGGCGATCGACGTGGAGCGCCGCGCCGGCGTGGCGGTGCTCGCGGAGCTCAACCCCCGCACCGCCCCACGCTTCGACGACGTCCTCCCCCCGTACGGGCCCGGCGGCCGGGTGTTCAACCGGCTGCGCAACGAGGTGCTCGCCGGCCTGGAACCGGGCGCCAAACTCCTCGTGGTCACCGGCGCCAGCCAGGGCCCGACGTCCACGCTGGTGGCCGCGAACCTCGCCGCCGCGCTCGCCCGGACCGGCAACGAGGTCGTCCTCGTGGGGGCGCACCTGCCCGAGACCGTGGTGGACGCCGCGCCGCTGGCCCGCATCCTGGGCGTCAGCGCCACTCCGGGCCTGTCCGACCTGCTCGCCGGCCGGGTCAGCATCGCCGACGCCGCGCAGCGCGCCGCCCGCATCCCGTACCTGCGGGTCATCACCACCGGCGGCACCGCCACCGCCGCCGGCCTGATGCAGTCGCAGGCGCTGCGGGAGACGCTGGTGACCCTGCGCGGGCAGGCCGACTACGTGGTCATCGAGGCGCCGTCCACGGCCACCAGCGCGGACGCCCAGAGCCTGGCCAGCCTCGCCGACGCGGCCATCATCACCGTCGAGCTGCGGCGCACCCGCCGCCCGCAGGTGGTGGACGCCGCCGAGCAGCTCCGCCGGGTCAGCACCCCCCTGCTGGGCGCCGTCGTCATGCCCCGCCTCACCACGAAGCGGTCCCGGCCGCCGCTCCCCGTCCCCGGCCGCCCGGCCATCCCGGTCGCCGACGGCCGTGCGGACGGCGTCCGCCCCGGTGACGGTGGCCGCCCGGCCGGCGGGTCCGCCGCCGGGAATCTCGGCGGCGGTACGCCGGGCGGGGCGCGTGGGGGGGCCAACGGCC
>DASQDS010000822.1:0-8267 GCA_035634075.1 Pilimelia sp.
GCGGCTGCCGGACGGCCGGATCGTCAAGGGCGGGGAGCTGTCCGGCGTGCCCGGCCTGCTCTTCTGGCGCCACTCGCAGACCGGCGCGCTGGAGGCCCGCCCCCGCAAGGGCGGCGCCTTCACCCTCAACGAAGCCCTGCACGCCAACACCTGACGACTGCTGCATGCTAATCTGCATGCATGGTCGCCCTCCAGATCCGCAACGTGCCGGTCGAGGTCCGAGACGCGCTGGTGGAACGCGCCACCCTACGGCGGCAGTCGCTTCAGGAGTACCTGTACGAGCTCGTCATCGAGCACACCCGGCAGCCGCTACCGCGCGACTTCGAGCGGCTCGCGCCCCTGCGCGCCGGCGTGCGCCCGGGCGTCGATGTGGAACTCGTGGTGGAGCTCATCCGGCACGGTCGGGAGCACCGCGACAGCGATGCAGCGTGATAGTCGTCGATGCCTCCGCCATGGTGGCGGCCCTGCTCGGCGGTGACGCTCGAGCCGACGCGGCGTTGACGCACCTGCACAGCCACGCCCCCTGGTATGCACCGGCGCACATGCCAGTGGAGGTGGTGCGGACATTCGCCAAGCTGCAGCACGCCGGTCTCGCGACGGCGGAGGCCGCGGAGGGCCTGGCCATGCAGATGCACCGGGGCGTTGGCGCGGCAGTCGTCCTCACCGGCACACGCGAGCTGCTGCCGGAAATCTGGCGCCTCCGACACAACATCAGCCCTTACGACGGGGCCTACGTCGCCCTCGCCGCCCACCTCGGCGCGCCGCTGCTGACCGCCGACCGCCGGCTGGCAAAGGCCGCCATCGGCCTGGCGGAGGTTCTCGAGATCTGACCGGCTGTCCTAACGCCCGTTCCCGGTCCTCAGTCGTACGGCGGCCGCGGCGTCCATCTCGTCGGCGGTGGGTAGCCGCTGGTGCGGGATGTAGGCCCAGTCGTCCGGCAGCCCGGACAGCTCCGCCTGGTCGCCGCGGGCGCTCAGCCGGACGCGGGAGGAGCCGAGCCGCAGGTCGACCAGGCCCACCTCGCCCCAGCCCGCCGGCACCCGGGGGCGCACCACCAGGGAGCGCTGGGGCACGTGCGGGGCGATGCCCAGCACCGCCCGCATCACCAGCAGCGGCGCGCCGCTCGCCCAGGCCTGCGGGGAGCAGGACGTCGGGTACGGCACGGGCGGGCTGAACCGCTCCCGGGCGAAGCCGCAGTACAGCTCCGGCAGCCGCCCGCCGAAGGCGCCCGCGGCGGCCAGCAGGCCACCCGCCAGCCGGTGCGCCAGCGGCACGGCGCCCGGCACGTGGGCGTAGCGGAGCAGGCCGGCCACGGCGATCGCGGTGTCGTGCGGCCACACGGAACCGTTGTGGTAGCTCATCGGGTTGTACGCGCCCATCTGGGTGGACAGCGTGCGCAGACCGTAGCCCGAGTCCATCGCCGGCGACGCGAGGTGCCCGATCAGCTCGGCGGCGCACTCGTCGGTGGCCAGCCCCGTCCACAGGCAGTGCGCGGCGTTGCTGCTCAGCGACTCGACGCGGTGCTTGCGGCCGTCCAGCGCCAGCGCGTACCAGCCCCGTTCGGGCAGCCAGAAGCGCTCGTGGAAGTCGGTGCGCAGGCGGCCGGCCCGGGCCCGCAGCCGCCCGGCCGCCGCCCGGTCGCCCTCCAGGTGCTCCGCCAGCTCGGCCCGGGCCAGCCAGGCCGCGTACGCGTAACCCTGCACCTCGCACAGCGCGATCGGCGCCTCGGCGAGCCGCCCGTCGGCGTGGCTGATCCCGTCGAAGCTGTCCTTCCACCCCTGGTTCGCCAGGCCACGTTCGGTGGCGCGGCGGTACTCGACGAACCCGTCGCCGTCGCGGTCGCCGTACTCCTCCAGCCAGCGCAGCGCCGCGTCGGCGGACGGCAGCAGCGCGCGGACGGCGCGCTCGTCGGCGCCCCACCGCCAGCACTCCGCGAGCAGCATGACGAAGAGCGGGGTGGCGTCGGCCGTCCCGTAGTAGTGGTTGCCGCCGAGCGTCCTGTCGCTGTCCGGCCCGGAGCGCAGCTCGTGCATGATCCGGCCGGGTTCCTCCTCGGTGGCCGGGTCGACGCGGCGACCCTGCCGGGCGGCGAGCGTCTGGAGGGTGCCGAGTGCCAGGTCGACGTCCAGCGGCAGGGCCATCCACGCGGTGAGCAGGCTGTCCCGGCCGAACAGCGTCATGAACCAGGGCGCGCCCGCGGCGACGAACGGCCGCCGGCCGTTGTCCGGGTCGGCGATCCGCAGGGCGCCCAGGTCCTGCCGCGCGCGGGCGAGGAGCTGCGCGAGGGCCGGGTCCTGCGCGGTGGGCCGGGCGGTCGTCGCGCGCCAGGCGCGTCGCTCGCGGGCCGCCGCGCTGTCCTCGGCGCGCTCTCCGGGCTGGAACCGGGGGTTGATCGGGCGGCCGTCGAGGACGGGCGTGACGACGACCTCCGCCGTCCAGGTGCCGCGGGCGGGCAGCGCCACCCGCCAGCTCAGCGACCCGGTGGTGATGGCCGCCTGCCCCGACGCGCTGATCCGCAACCCCCGCCCGGGGTCCGCGCGCGAGGTGAGCACGAGGCCGTCGGGGGTCGCCGTGGGGGCCACGCCGCCGCCGGCCGCCCGGCCCTCCTTGACCGCGAAGAGGTCGGCGAAGTCGCCATCGACGTGCAGCGTGACGGTGGCGGTGGTCGGCTCCCGGTCCAGGTTCTCCAACGTGATCGTCTCGCGGAGGCCGTCCCCGATCAGCCGCTCCCGCTGCACCAGCAGCGTGCTGTCCGCCAGCCCGGGCGCTGGTGGGCGACGGGCGACGAACCGGGCGGTGTACGCCTCGCCGGCGTGCACGGACAGCGACTGCGGCCGCTGCCCGTCCAGCCGGAGCTGCCAGCGGGAGAGGAGCCGGGCGTCGCGGACGAACAGCCCGTGCGTCGTGCCGGGAGACAGGTCACCGTCGCCGCCGGACAGGCAGAACGTGGCGCCCTCCACCAGGGTGACCTCGCCGGCCGCCTCGCTGATCGGGGGGCCGCCGCCGCCGAACGGGTCCAGCGGCGGCGGGGTGGAAAAGGGCGGCGCGGCACCCGATTCCTCGGATGCCGCGCCGGTTGCCATGCGCAATTGTGTCACGGAACGCTACCGGGCGGCCACACACTTGCGGGTACACCTGCCAGCTCGGGGCCGGGCGCCGGGCCCGCGGCGCCGAGCGCGCCGTCGCGGCGGCCGCTGTCGTACGCCCAGGCCATGTCGAACGTGCAGAGCTCCGCGCTCAGGAGGTCGAGCGGGGACGGCGCCGCGTTCGCCCGGTGGGCCAGGGCCAGCCGGTACGCCGCCTCGTAACCGGCGGCGAGCTTGGCGACGCTGAAGTGGTCCGCGACCCGTTGCCGGCAGGCCGCGGGGTCGAGCCGGCCCACCCGGCCCAACGCTCCGGCCAGCTCGGCCGGGTCGTCCAGGATGAAGCCGGTGACCCCGTCCACGACCACCTCGGGGACCGCGCCGGCGCGCAGCGCCACGACCGGCGTACCGCAGGCCATCGCCTCGATCATGACCATGCCGAACGGCTCCTCCCACTGCACGGGGAAGAGCAGGCACCGGGCGCCGGCCAGCAGCTCCCGCTTGGCGGCCGCGTCGGCCACCCCGAAGACGCGGTCGTCCGCGGTCAGGCGCGGCCGGATCGCCCGCTCGAAGTACTCCTTCTCCACCGGCTCGGCGCACTTGCCCGCCAGGACGAGCGGCAGGCCTGCCTCGTGCGCCGCGTCGAGCGCCAGGTGCGGGGCCTTGTGCGGGTGGAACCGGCCGAGGAAGAGCGCGTAGTCGCCCTTCTCCGGCCGGTACGGCCAGGCGTCCAGCCGCAGCCCGTTGTGCACCGTGCCGACCCAGTTGAGGTCGGGCGCGAGCGCCCGCTGCCGCTCGCTGATGGCCACCATGTCGACGTCCCGGCCGAGGCTGCCGTAGTAGCGGTACATGTCGTCGTCGACCGGTCCGTGCATGGTCACGACGGTGGGCAGGCCCAGGCTGGCGTACGCCGGCGCGTTGAGCGGCCCGGAGGAGGTGTGGTCGTGCACCACGTCCAGCCCGTCGGTGACAGCCAGCACCTCCACCGCCCGGCGGCTGACCGCCGCGTTGACCAACTCCGGGAACGGCTCGCCCAGCCGCTCGGGGATCGTGCGCTCCCAGACGGGGACGAACGCCGCCGCGGTCCCGGCCGCGCCGGCTCCGAAGAGCGTGACGGTGTGGCCGCGTTCCACCAGGGCGTCGGCCAGGTCTGCCACCACGGCCTCCACGCCCCCGTACGCGGCGGGCGGCACATCGAAGTACGGCGGCGCCACGAGTGCCACCCGAAGTGGATCTGTGTGCTCCAATTTGCCTCCGACCCTCTTGGCAGTCCCCTCATACGAGTGCTAAAACTAGAGGTGTCGCGCCTGGTCAGCGCGGATCACGTACCGCGTTAGCCTGGCGTCAAACCGATCATACGGTGCCACAGGATCTTTCCGGACAAACCGGAAGATTTGGCTCACGAGGAGGTGGTTGTGGTGGTGCTCCGTTTCGATCCGTTCCGCGACTTCGACCGCCTGGCCGAGCAGTTCTCCGCCGGCGGCGACCGCGTCCCCATGGCCATGCCGATGGACCTGTACCGGTCCGGTGACCACTACGTCATGCACTGCGACCTGGCCGGCATCGACCCCGGCTCGGTGGACGTGAACATCGACGGGTCCACGCTCACCATCCGGGCGGAGCGCAGCGGCCGCACCGAGGAGGGCGTGCAGTGGCTGCGCCACGAGCGCCCCATCGGCAGGTTCCAGCGGCAGGTCGCCCTGGGTGACGGCCTGGACCTCGACAAGATCAACGCTACCTACCACGACGGTGTCGTGACGATCACCATCCCCGTCGCCGAGCGGGCCAAGCCGCGCCGGATCGAGGTCGGCACGGAGGCGCCGCAGTCCGGCCGGGTGCTGGAGGGCACGTCGAGCCAGGAGAGGCAGTCCACCTGACCCCTTCGGGCAACGACGCCCCCGCGGCCGACCGGCCACGGGGGCGTCGCCGTGCCGGCAGCCGATGCCACCTCGCGCGGCGCGCCGCACGAGTCTTGCGTCGGGCCCCCCGGCGCCCCACCATGGTCGCTGCGGGTGTGGGGCCCGCCAGGTAAAACAGGATTACGGGAGGCGACGTGGCGGCTGGAGCGGTGGCGGCCGCCCGCGGATCGCTGCTCGGCCAGGTGCTCGGCGACGCCATCGGGGCGACCGCCGGCCTGGTCCCGCAGGCCGGCGCCCTCAACGCCACGAGCGGCGGTCAGCTGGCCTGCTTCACGGTCGACGGACTGATCCGCGCCGACGTCCGCGGCGCCCTGCGCGAGCCCGGCCACGTCCCGAGCTTCGTCCGGCACGCGTACGGCAGGTGGGCCGCGCTGCAGGGCATCATCCCGTCCGATGGCAAGACGAAGAAGTGGCCGGACGGCTGGCTGGCGGACGTACCCATGCTGCGGGAGTCCCGCGGCACCGCGCCGGCGACGCTTGCCGCCCTGCGCGAACGGGCGGCCGGCGGCGGGGTCGACGGCCCGGCCCCGCGCTCCAGCCTCGGGCCGCGCGCCGTGACCCGGACCCTGCCCGTGGGCCTGTACGCCCGCGGCGACGAGGCGGCCCAGCTCGCCGCCGAGATCGCGGCGCTGACCCACCGCGACGAGGCCATCATCGCGGCGGCCGTCGGCGCGGTCGCGCTCCAGTTGCTCAGCGAGGGCGCCGCCGCGGGGCCCGCCGTGCAGCAGGCCACCGAGATCGCCACCCGGCTGGGCCGCGGGCCGGTGCCGCCGGCCGTCGGGGACGCCCTGGTGGCCGGCGAGGTCGCGCCGCGGGAAGCGGCGCAGCTGGTCCGGTTCGCCGGCGACGGGTCCGCCGCGGCGGTGCTGGCCGGCGGCGTGTACGCCGTCGCGTCGTTCCCGGAGCGGGACACGATCCGCGACGCGCTGCTCTTCGCCTCCGCCGCGGGCGAGGGCGGCCACGTCACCACGGTCGCGGGCGCGATGCTCGGCGCTGCGCACGGCCCGGACGCGCTCCCGGTGGACTGGGTGTCCCGGCTGGAGCTGGCCTGGGTGGCCGACACGCTGGCCCGTGACCTGGTCCGGCAGCTGACCGAAAGCCCGGCCGGCAGCGAGTACGCCGAGGCCAGCGACCCGAACTGGTGGGACCGCTACCCGGGCTGGTAGGCGTTTCCCCCTGCTTCGCCACGGCCGTTCGGTGTGTCGGCGGCACCCCACGCCAGCCGACGGGGCGCTCCGGCCGAACGGGTTAACTCGCCCGGGCCGGCCCTTTCCCGGATTTGACGTCCGCTGCCGCCGCTGCACCCGGCCAGAGGTTACCGGTGCAACCGAGCCGTGGTAGCCGCCGCCCGTCCCAGGTCAGCGACCCCCGTTGATCGACGCCCGTGCACGCTCTAGCGGCGGTCGGGCGGGCGTAAGGACCCTTTGGGGTTAATCCGGACAGCCCGGCGTGGCGCGTAACCGGTGCAGAGGCGACAGACGGTCACCCGATGACCGCCGTCCGCCATCTCATGGATGTTGGTTCTCGGCACCGGGCGACACCCAGTCCCCGCCCCACCCCCGCTCAACGGCACGGCCTGCCGGCCGCTACGACGAGCCACCCATGACCACTCCACGGAGGAGTAATCCCATGCGCAAGATCACCAAGCGGGCCGCCATCATCGCCACCGCCGGCATCATCGCCATCGGCTCCGCCGGCGCCGCCTTCGCCTACTGGGCAACATCCGGCACCGGTACCGCCACGGCGAGCGCCGACGAGGCCAAGCCCGTGACGGCCACGGCGACCGTCGCACAGGGCGCGAAACTCTACCCGGGTGCTCAACTGCCGCTGTCCTTCAGCTTCACGAACCCGAACGGCTACATCGTCGAGGTTGGTGCCATTACGAAGTCAGACGCTGCCCTCGTCATCAGCAATGACCCCGGCGACGACTGCACGAAGGAGCTTTCCAAGGTCACTTTCGTGGCCCCCTCCGACACCGGGTTGACCATCCCCGCGGACGGCGGCGCCATCGCCACGACCGGCGGAAAGATCGTAATGGGATCTAACGCCAGCAACGCCTGCCAGGGAGCAAGCTTCGCGTTCAGCCTCAGCATTGCCACGGGCGTCGGTTCCTGACCATCGGCTCGGGTGGGGCGGGGCACTGGGGCTCCGCTCCACCCGATGCGGGGCTACACAAAGCTCGACTTCGGAGAGATGTGGTACGTCGCGAACCACAAGCCTCCGACAGCTGGCACGCGGACATCGATTGTGGAGTGAGGAAGGTCTTGTCATGAGGAAGCCGACCAAGCTGGTCGTCGCTTTCGCCGCCACGCTGGTGACGGTCGGCATTGCCAGCGCCGCGTGGGCGTACTGGCAGGCCAGCGGAACCGGTACCGCGACCGCCACCGCGGCGACCGCCAAAGTCCTGCGGATCGACGCCGTCGGGTCGCTGCCCGGCCGGCTCTACCCGGGCGGCAGCACCGACCTGCGGATCACGGTGACGAACGAGAACCCGTACCCGATCCAGGTTGACCTGGTCCAGCCGAACGGCGCCATCACGGCGGACAAGCCTGGCTGCGTCAATCACGGCGTGACGCTGGCCGAACGGGCCGACGTGGGCTGGGAGCTGGCCGCCAACGACGACGACGTGCTCGTCCTGGCGGGCGCGGTGTCGATGCCCGCCAACGCGCCGAACGCCTGCCAGGGCGCCACGTTCACCATCCCGGTGCGGTTGTTCGGCGGCAGTAATGCGTAGGCGTGGTGGGGTGGGGCGGCACCGACACCCGGCCCGCCCCACCGCGCCTCGGCTCCTCGCCCTCGCCGGGGTGCTCGTGTTGACCGCGACCGTCGCCGGGCCGGCGGCCGCGCCCGCGCGGGGCGATGCCGCGCTCGTTCCCGCGCACGCGAGCACCCCGGCCCGCGGCCCCATGACCTTTGCGGCGACCGCCCCCGCCGTCCGGGGACTGCACCCGGGGGCGGAAAGCTCGTTGCGGCTGACCGTCGCCAACCCGTACCCCTATCCGATCGTGGTCGGCGGCTTCCGCGGCGCGGTCACCCGGACCTCGACGCGCGCCTGCGCGCCGTCGCCGGCGAATCTGACCGTGCGGGCGTACCGCGGCCAGCCGGTGCTGGTCCGGCCGCTTTCCCGGCGGGCCACGGTCGCGTTGCCGCTGGTCATGCCGGCCACGGTGGCGAACGCCTGCCAGCGGGCCACGTTCACGATCGCGCTGCGTGCGACCGCCGTCCGGGCCGGATCATGACCGGCCGCAGGGTCGGCGCGCTGACT
>DASQDS010000823.1:0-2559 GCA_035634075.1 Pilimelia sp.
GCCGGCGGCGACCCGCACGGTGTCGCCGAGGCCGGCGCCGAGCCGCTCGGCGGCCTGGGGGGTCAGCGCGACCTCCCGGTCGGTGGCCGGGGCCCGGCCGGTCAGCACCGTCACCATGCCGGCGGTGAGCGGGTCGGCGATGTCCAGCCCGCGTGCCGGCAGGTCGCCCGCGCCGGTCCGGGTCCGTAGCCGCACCTCGCCTTGCGCGTGGCTGATCGCCCGGCTGTCGGGCGGCAGCGCCGCGAGCAGGTCGGCGGCGGCGTACGCCCCGCGCTCCGGTGCGTCGGACGACACCCAGTCCGCTGCCGGGGTCTGCTCGACCGGGCCGGCGTACGGCCAGGTGACCTCGGCCTGCGCGGCGCCCAGCTCCTGGGTCGCCCGCTCCGCCGGGGTCAGCCGCACCATGTCGTACGTGGCGGCGGCGAAGGACAGCCCCAGCGCCGGCAGGGCGACCATGGCCACCACCAGCGCCGTGCGGCCCCTGGCCCGGCGCGCCTCCCGCCGGGCGATCCGCAGGGCGGCCAGCCAGCCCCCGAGCGCGCCCGCCACCCGGCCACCGCCGTGCCGTTCGCGGCCGCTCACGCCCCGGCCGGTCACGCCCCGGCCGCCAGGAGCCCGTCCACCGGGCTGAGCCCGGCGGTGTCGACGAGCACGCCGTCGCGCAGGAACACCACCCGGTCGGCCCAGGCGGCGTGCCGGGCCTCGTGGGTGACCAGGACGGCGGCGGCGCCCGCGTCCACGCGGGCCCGCAGCAGCCGCAGCACCGACTCGCCGGTCTGCGAGTCGAGCGCCCCGGTGGGTTCGTCGGCGAGCACCAGCCGGCGGCCGCCGACGAGCGCCCGGGCGATCGCCACCCGCTGCTGCTGCCCGCCCGACATCTCATCGGGGAAGCGCGCGGCGCAATCGTCCAGCCCAACGTCGGCGAGGGCGGCCAGGGCGAGCCGGCGGGCCCGACGGACGCCGCGACCGTCCAGCTCCAGCGGCAGCGCGACGTTCTCCGCGGCCGTGAGGCTGCCGATCAGGTTGAGATCCTGGAACACGTACCCGATCCGCCGGCGGCGTAGCGCGGCGAGCTGCCGGCGGCGCAGGCCCGCGAGCGGCTCGCCGTCGACCACCACCGCACCGGCGTCGGGCCGGTCCAGGCCGCCGGCCAGGTGCAGCAGGGTGGACTTGCCGGAGCCGGACGGCCCCATCACGGCGACGAGTTCCCCGGCGTGCACAGCCAGGCTGACCCCCCGCAGCGCCGGCACCGAAGCTGCGCCGGTGCCGTGGGTGCGCGCCACGTCGCGCAGCTCCAGTACAGGGGCGCTCATCGGCGGGCCGCCGCCCGCTGAGGCCCGGCGCCGGTGGGCCGGGCAGCGCTCGCCGCATCGGCGGGCCGAACCTGATCCGCAGCTTCGTCGGACCGGTCGGCGCCGGCGGGCCCGTACCGGGCCAGGCTGGCCTCGCAGTGGTCCAGCCAGCGGATCTCGGCCTCCGCCTGGAAGATCATCGCGTCCAGCACCAACCGCCAGGGGAGCTGCCCGGGGCGTTCCGCGTCGGGCTTGAGCCGGGTGTATTCCTGCAGGCCGCGCATCGTCGCGGTGCGCTGGGTCTGCACGACGGCCCGGACGTCGACCCCGGGGGTGGTCAGTGCGAGCGCCAGCTTGACCGCGAGCTCGTCGCGCGGCCGGTCCGCCCGGCCCACCGGGGTGGCGAACCACCTCGCCAGCGCGGCCTCCCCGGCGGCGGTGCGGCGGTAGGGCCGCTGGCCCGCGGTGTCGCCGTCCAGCGGTTCGACGAGGCCGTCCCGTTCGAGTCGGGCCAGGGTGGTGTACACCTGGCCGACGTTCAGCGGCCAGGTGCCGCCGGTGGAGTCCTCGAACGCGGTGCGCAGTTGGTAGCCGTGCATGGGGCCGCGTTCCAACAGCGCCAGCAGGCCGTATTTGATCGACATAGCTACCGAGTATGCATACTGAGTATGCCCCGGGCAATAGCCGCTGGCGCCGGCTTCGGCGGGCGGCCCGGCGTCAGTCCGGCTTGCCCGGGAAGGGGACCGTGGCCGGGCTGGCGCCGGCGACCCGCCGCCAGCGGGTGGCCCGCACGGCGCAGTCCACCAGCGCGTCCAGCGCGAACTGCCGCTGCGTCCCGGTCGTCTCGCGCAGTGCCGCCCGCCAGAGCGCGGCCGTGCGCTCCTCCACCTCCGCGGCGAGCCGCAGCGCGCCCGCGCGATCCGTCACGGCGAAGGGCAGCGCGTACGCCGGGGCGGGTGGCGGCGGGCTGGCGGTGGCTGTGGCCAGCTGGAGCAGGACGGCGTCGCGCCGGTCCCGGTGCGCCTTCTCCGCGGCCCGGGCCTGCGCGGCGGCCGCCCGGTCCAGCCGCACCCCGATCGGGCCGTACGCGAAGATCGCCGCGTGCTCACCGGCCAGGGCGGCCGACAGAGCGTTCATGCCAGCACCTCGCCGTGGCACGCGCGGGCGGCCGCGATGGAGCCCAGCAGCGGGGCCCGCTCGGCCGGGGCGGCGAGGCACGCCTGGGTGGCCGCCCGCCGGCCGGCCTGCTCCGCGGCGCGCAGCGCGG
>DASQDS010000824.1:0-9480 GCA_035634075.1 Pilimelia sp.
GGCACGGACCGGGCCCCCCACCGGCGCGCCGTCAGTCGCGGAAGGACTTCACCTCCTTGCCGTGCACGGCCAGCGCATGGATGATGATCACGTTCAGCGCGATCAGGATCGTGTCCAGATCGGGTAGGCCGCGAGGAACGCGGCGTTGACGATCGTGGCGATGACGGCCAGGACGACGGCCACAACATGCGCCCAGGTCTGGCCGGTCAGCACACCGACGCCGGCCAGCAGCGCGATGCCGCCGAGAACAAGGTGCGTCCAGCCCCAGACGGGGTAGTCGACCTCGACGAGGAGCCCGTTGGGCGTCACGGCGTAGTAGCCCGGGTCGAACATGTTGCACCTACTTCCTGTTCGTCGATGTCGACCGGCTCCCACGTCGGCGCGACGCCGGCCGCCTTGTGCTCCCTGGTGCCGGTCGCCTGCCTCCTCATCCACGCAGGACGAGGCGTCATCCTCGGCGGATGACGTGCCGGGCGGCCTCACCGCGGCGTTGCGGTGCCGTCGAGCCCGCCGCAGTCGCCGCCAGGTCTCCCCGTCAGGCCGGGTCTCGCTCGATCGGACAGGTCATACAGCGTGGGCCGCCCCGCCCTCGGCCCAGCTCGCTGCCCGCGATGGTGATCACCTCGATGCCGTGCTTGCGCAGGAACGTGTTCGTGGTGACGTTGTGCTCGTAGCCGACGATGACCCCGGCTCCACGGCCAGGAAGTTCGTGCCGTGGTCCCACTGCTCGCGCTGGGCCGCCCGGATGTCCTCGTCGGTGCCCAGCACGGTGACCTTGTCCACGCCGATGGTCTCGGCGATCGTGGCGAACAGGTCGTCGTTGCTCACCACATCCAGGCCGTCCGGGTCCTCCGGGTCGGCCGCCGGCCGCACGGTCCACGAGCGCAGGGCGCCCTGCAGGTACGGGTACCTGACGAACGTGTCGCGATCGATCATCGTCATGACCGTGTCGAGGTGCATGGCATGCGAGTGCGGCAGTTCGATGGCTATCACCTGCTCGGCCGCGCCGGCGGCGAAGAGGCACCGGGACAGCTTTTCCACACCCGTCGCGGTGCTGCGCTCCCCCAGCCCGATCATCACCGTGCCGTGCCCCAGCACGTGGATGTCACCGCCCTCCGGGGCGGCCGGCTGCTGTGGCCGGTGGTCACCGCCGGACCAGAATTGGAACCCGCCGTCGGCGAACATCGGGTGGAAGGTGTAGACGGCCGCGCTGTGCACCGACTCCCGCACGCGGGCCGGCATGGCCATCGGGTGGACGCTGACGCCGCCGTATTTCCAGGTCGAGTTGTCCCGCTGGAACAGGTGGTTGGGCAGTGGCGTGAGTACGAAGTCGTCCCTGCCCAGCAGCTCCCACCGCAGGCTGTTGACGGTGAAGCCGGCCAGGTCGCTCTTCAGGACGCCGCCGATCAGGTACTGCGCCAGCCGGCCGTTGTCGGCCTCGTCGGCGAGTGTGCGCAACGGCCCCGCGAGGCTCGAACCGACTGTGTCGTCGTTCAGGATGCGGCTCAGGACCCAGTTGCGGGCCGCCGGGTTCGCCAGCACCTCGGTGAGCAGCTCGGCGAAGTAGTGGACCCGGACGCCGCGGTCGCGCAGCACCTGCGCGAACGCGTCGTGCTCCTCGCGCGCACGCTTGACCCGCAGGATGTCGTCGAACAGCAGGCCCTTCACGTTGTTCGGAGTGAGCCGGCGGAGTTCGATGCCCGGCCGGTGCAGGATCACCTGCCGTAGGCGGCCGATCTCGGAGCCGACGTGGAAGCTCATTGCGGGCATCCGCCTCTCGGTCAGCGGTACGGAGCGGCACGAACGTGATGACGTTGGCCGCAGCTGGACCGCGCCCATGCCGCGCACGCCGGTGAGGTCGACCGCGGCGGCGGCCTCCCCTCGCCGGTCGGCCTCTGCTCGCAGACTGCGCCGCGCCCGGACGGGCGGTATCCCTCGCCCGGGATGAGAACACCACCATGTGTGTGCTGCATCACCGAAGGTCACCTCTACCGGATGAGGCGGCGCCCGGCGGCAAGGGCTGACAATGCCCACGATGGCATCCGTCCCGGCCGGGGGACGCCGGCGAACGGCGGGCCTTTCGGCCCTCATCTGTACCATTTCTGGCCAATCCATGGACGGCCAGCAATACTGATCACACCGACTGTGACGTGGCACGTCCCGGACCAGCGCCTGCCGGAGTCGTGCCGGTCGACGGGGACAGCGGTTCCGTTCCACCTGACCGGGGAGGACCGCCTTGAGCGACACTTTCGCCGGCAACGCCGCGCCTCCAACGACCTGGGCCAGCCCGCCCGAGCGCCCGCCGCCCGGGTTCGGCATCCCGACGCCGCCGCCGGAGCACCGGGTCCCGGCCCGGTTGACGGCCGCGCTCCGGGCAGCCGGCCACACCAGGCTGACCGCGGTGGTCGGGCCGGCCGGGTCGGGAAAGACCGCGCTGGTGTCAGCCTGGGCGCGGGCCGGCATGGCGTCCGGGCCGGTCGCCTGGCTGACCCTCGGCCCGGACGACAATACGAGCGGCGCGTTCTGGCGCCAGGTCCTCGAGTGCCTGCGCCGCAGCGTCCCGGACCTGGACCTCAGCGTGCCCGCGTCGACCTCACTCCACCGGTCGGCGACCGCACGGCTGGCGGCCGGCCTGAGCGCCCGGCCCACGCCCGTGGCGCTCGTCCTCGACCGGGCGGAGGCGATCACCGACCGGGCGATCGCCGTCGACCTCGATCTCTTCTTCCGCTACGCCACGCCGGGGCTGCGGCTGGTCCTGGTCGGGCGCACGGCCCACCTCACCCCGCTGCACCGGTACCGCCTGATCGGGGACCTCGTGGAAATCGGCGCTGCCCACCTCGCGCTGACCGCCGACGAGCTGGCCGACGTGGTGCAAGCCCACGGCGTCCGCCTCACCGACGCCGAGGTGGCCGCGATGCACCGGGACACGCACGGGTGGCTGGCCGGCGTGTGCCTGCATGCTGCCGCGATGAGGCGCGCCACCGGCCCGCCGCGCTACCCCGATCCGGCCGGCAGTGCGGCCGTGGCGCGCTACCTGCGGACCGAGGTGCTGGCGGCGCAGCCCGCCCGGGTACGCAACCTGCTGCTGCGCACCAGCGTCCTGGACGATGTCGACCCCGACCTCGCCGAGTCGCTGACCGGTGGCTGCGACGCCCGCGGCATCCTGGACGGCCTCGCCGGCATGCACACCTTCGTCACCCAGGTCGACGCGGACCGGTTCTGCTACCACCGCCCGTTGCGGTCGATGTTGCGCGACGTCCTGGCCGTCGACCACCCGGGCCTCGCCGGTCGGCTGCACGGCGCCGCCGCCGCCTGGTACGCCGAGCGCGGGGCGACCGCGCGGGCCGTCCGGCACGCCGCCGACGCCGGCGACTGGGACCGCGCGGCCCGCACCGCCGTCGAACAGGTGGGGGTCGCCCGGCTCCTGACGGCGCCCGAGGCGGAGCCGTGCCATGCCGCGCTGGCCGGCCTGCCCGACGACCGGTCGGGTGCGGAGGTGGAGCTGGTCCGCTCCACACTGGCGCTCATCCGCTGCGACGCCGTCCGGGCCCGCCTGGCCGTGACGCGGGCGGCGGCGTACGCGGGTCGGCTCACCGCACCCTCCGCAGCCCTGGCGCTGGGCGTCGCCGTCGTCCAGGTCACCCTGGCGCGGCTGGCCGGCGACCTCGACGCCGCCGAGGCCGCCGCCGACGCCGCCGCCGAGGTGGAGGCCCGGTCGCGGGAGTTGCCGGAGGGCGGGGACCTCGACGCGGCGTGCGCCCGCGCCGTGGTGCTGAGCAACCTGGGCGTCGCCCGGCTCTGGCGCGGCCGCCTCGAACAGGCGCGCGGCACGCTGGAGCGCGCCGCGGCCCTTGTCGGGCCGGGCACCGAGTACGCCGCGCACGACGCGCTGGGCCACCTCGCGCTGCTGCGGATGTACGAGGGCCGGATGCACGAGGCGGACAAGTACGCTCAGGAGTCGCTCGCCGTGGCGGAGCGGGCCGGCATCCCGCCGGGGTCGAGGAGCGGCGCGGCCAGCGCCACCCTGGCCGCCATCTCGCTGGTGTGGAACGACCTGCCCGCCGCCCGCGGACACGCCTCCCGGGCCATCCGGACCGCCGGCTCGCGCCACGATCCCGCCACGGCTGTCACCATCGCACTGCTGCGGGCCTGGACGGCCTGCGCACGGCACGACGGGCGGGCGGGGATCGTCGCCACCGACGTGGCCCGCGCCCACCTGTCCGGCCAACCGCCGCAGCTCATCGCCGACCGGATCGAGCTGACCGCGCACTGGGCCCATCTGATCGTCGGCGACACGACCGCGGCGCGCGAGTGCGTCGCGCGCATCCGCGATCCCGCCGAGCACGCCGTCGCGCTCGGGTACCTCCTCGAGGCGGAGGGGGACCACGCCGGGGCGCACGCGGCGCTGTCCCGCGTGTCCGTCCACGACGCGAGCCCAAGTGCGCTGCAGTACGCCGCGCTGGCGCTGGGGCGGCTGGCGGCCGCCGCCGGCGACCTGCCGGCGGCCGCCAACGCGCTCAGCGACGCCCTCGACTACGGCCGCCCGGAACGGCGGCGGCGGCCCGTCTCGGACGCCGGCGGCTGGGCGCGCCGGCTGCTGCGCGACAACGCGCGGCTCGCCGGCGAGCATCGCTGGCTGTCGTCCACGCCGGACGCCGCTGCCGGCGGCTCGGCGCCGCCGCCGGAGACACTGACCGAGCGCGAAACCGACGTGCTCCGCCGCCTCAGCGAAGGGCTGTCCACGCGAGACATCGCCAAGGCTCTATACATGTCGGTCAATACCGTGAAGACCCACCTCAAAAGCATCTACCGCAAGCTGGGAACGGCCGGACGCAGCGCGACCGTACGGCGGGCGCGGGACCTGCAGCTGCTGTCCGAAAACGACACCGGCAGCACAAAGCCGCTGGATACGCCGCCAGCCCCGGATGTATAACTGTTGAGCGAGAACGGTTCCGACCGACGACGGGAGGACCGCGATGTATCAGTCTCCCGCCGCCGAGCCCCTGATCGCCGCGAAGTTCGCCGTACCGCCGCTGCCGCCGGTGCACCACCCCCGGACGCGCCTGACGGACCGGCTGGCCGACCCGCGGCGGGCCGCGCTGACGTCGGTGACCGGGCCGGCCGGAGCGGGCAAGACCACCCTCGTGTCGCACTGGGTTCGAACCCGGCCGGAGCAGGGACCGGTCGCCTGGCTGACCCTCGACCACAACGACAATTCGCCCGGGATCTTCTGGTCGTACCTGGTGCACGCGATCTTGGGCCGCGTCCCGCATCTGGGTGGCGGCATCACGGCGCCGACGCACGTCAACGAGGTGGACGACGGCCTGCTGGGTCGCCTGGCCGCCGGGCTGGCCGCACAGCCCACGCCCCTGACACTCGTCCTCGATCGCGCCGAGACCGTCATCAATCGCGCCATCGGCGTCGACCTTGCCGTCCTCCTCCGCCGCGCCCAGCGGGGGCTTGCCCTCGTGGTGGTCGGGCGCCACGCCGACCACCTCATGCCGGACCGCATCCGGCCGGCCGGGTCGCTGACCCGGATTGACGGCGATGCCCTCGCCCTCGCGCCCGACGAGACGGCGGCGATCGTCGCCGGACACGGCGTGCGGCTCTCCCTGGATCAGATCGAGGCGCTGCAGTCCCTCACCGGTGGCTGGATGACCGGCGTCTGCCTGCACGCGCTGGGGGCCAGATCGGGCACCGGGCCGGCCGGCTTCCCGCACCCGGCCGGCCACCAGGCCGTCGCCGAGTTCCTGCGCAGCGAAGTTCTGGACGCCCAGCCGGCCGGGGTCCGGCACCTGTTGCTGCGGACCAGCGTCCCCGACGAGCTGGACGTCGACCTCGCCATCCAGCTGAGCGGCCGGGCCGACGCCGCGGCGATGCTGACGCGCCTGCACCAGGCGAACGCCTTCGTCCGGCGCGTGCGGGCCGGGCGCTTCCGCTACGACCGCCCGTTCCGCGACCTGCTGCGCGGGGAGTTGGCGACGTGCCACCCGGGGCTGGTCCCCGGACTGCACGAGCAGGCCGCGGAGTGGTTCGCCGCGCACGGCCGGGGCGCGGACGCGCTCGACCACGCCGTGCGGGTCGGGGCCTGGGACAGGGCGTCGGCGGTCGCCGTCCGCCAGCTCGGCGTCGCCTGGCTGCTGACCTCGGCCGAGGCCGAGGCGGAGCGCCACCGGTCGACCCTTGTCGACCTCCCCGCGGCGGCGGCCGCGCCCGCGGCGCAGGTGCTGCGCGCCATTTTGGCGCTCGCCGAGCTGGACATCCCGGCGGCCCGGGCCGCGGCAGACCGGGCGGCCGTTACCCTCCGGCGCCTTGACGGCCAGGCTGGTCCACTGGTGCTGGCGCTGCGCTCGACGCAGGTGACGCTGGGCCGGTACACCGGCGACGCCAGCTACGCGGCCGCGATGGCGGCGGAGGCGGACGCGGTGCGCAAGCAGCTCGACCCGGCCGAGGTCGCCGGCGAGCCCGCCCTGCACGCGCTGATCCTCAGCAACCTGGGCGTTGCCCTGTGCTGGGGGGGCCGCCTGCACGAGGGGTGGGCCGCGCTCAGCCGCGCCGCGGCCGCCACCGGCCCGGGCACCGAGTACATGGTCCATGATGCGCTGGCGCACCTTGCCCTGCTATCTCTGCACTACGGCAAGGTGCGGGAGGCCGAGGCGTACGCCCGACGGTCACTCGACGCGGCCGATCGCGCCGGGCTGCGCTCCACCGTCCGGGTGGGCGCCGCCAGCGTCGTCCTCGCTGCCACGGCGCAGATCTGGCAGGACCCACCCGCTGTCCGCGAGCACCTGGCCCGGGCGCTGGCTGCCGCGAGCAGCCGGGTCGACCCGCCGACCGCCGTGGCGACCGCGCTGATCCGGGCTCGGACGGCGGTCGGGCGGGGGGACGGGCGACGGGCGCTGGCGCTGCTGCACGCCGCGGCGGAATCCATCGACGGTTGGCGGCCCGCGCGCGAGGTCACGGAGGCGTTCGCCCTGAGTGCCGTGCGGGCCCACCTGGCGCTGGGTGACACCACGGCGGCCCGCCACAGCCTGCGCTCGGTGTCCGACGGCCCCGCGCGGGCGCTGGCTACCGGTCGACTCCTGGCCGCCGAGGGGGATCCCACGGGCGCGTGTCGCATTCTCCTGGAGCTGTCCGGGCAGCAGGCCGCACCGGAAATTCTCATCGAGTCCGCCCTGACCATCGGCGGGCTGGCGTTCGGGGCCGGCGACGCCGCCGCGGCGGGCTCGGCACTCGCGGAGGCCCTGGACCTGGCGCAGGCGCAGTGGCGACGGCAACCCTTCGTCGAGGCCGGCGCCTGGGTGCACCAGATCCTGCGGCATCGGCCGGAGCTGGCCGAGCGGCACAACTGGCTGGCACCCCCGGTTGTCGCCGGCGATGGCGGCGGCACCGCCCCCGTTCTCGATGCCCTCACCGGCCGCGAGGTGGACGTGCTCAGCCAGCTGGCGGACGGGCTGTCCACCGAGGACATCGCCGGGACGCTGCGCCTCTCCGTCAACACGGTCAAGACACATCTGAAAAGTGTCTACCGCAAACTGGGCGTGTCCGGACGCAGCGCGGCCGCCCGGCGCGCCCGGGCCCGGCACCTGCGGCCCGGCGCCGTGCGGGACCCGCCGCCGTAGCGGGTCCCGCCGCCGATGGCTGGCGGCTACGCCGCCTCGGGTCCGCCGGGCCGGTGTCCCGTGAGGAAGCTGGCTCGCGAGGGCGAGCAGAGCCGGGAAACGACCAGGCCGAGGGCTCGGCCCGGGATCGGTGGGGCGGCGTCCCGCGACGGCGCGGAACGAGGCCGCTTCGGGCTGGTCACAACGTCGATGAGTGTCACGGCTCTCCTCGGGGCAGCGTGGGGGGCGTACCTGGCCTTGTCGGGCGATCACCGGGGTACCGACACATTGATGGTGTGCGCGCTCCGCCGCGGTGGCCTCATCCCGCCCGGGTGACCCCCGGCTTGGGCACCGCCCCGCAGCGCACCCGCATACAGTGCAAGCGTCATCTCGCCTTGTCTGGATGGTAATGACCGAAAAGGCTGCCTAATCGGTTCGTGCGTCCTCCGGAGTTACAAAGGCGCATGAAACACACCGGACATGTTTGTATCGCCTCACCCATCTCGGGTGATCGACATGGGTTCCAAGGGAAATAGGCTCGATCCACGTTTTGACGCGCGGCGGTCCCTACCAAAGCGGCGATCGGGGTGGCCCATGTTGGAGAAGGTGGCACCGGACAAGTCGACATTCACGCCCGTCGAGGATCCGATCCTGACGGCCAAGATCAATGTTCCGGGCCTGCCGGCGTGGCTTGTGGACCGGCCGCGCCTGACCGGCCGCCTCACCCGGGGCGTCGACGGCCCACTGACTGTGCTCACCGCTCCGGCAGGCTCGGGCAAGACATTCCTGGCCAGCGCCTGGGCGGCCCGGACCAGCACCGCCGGCGGCGTCGCCTGGCTCAGCCTGGACGACCACGACAACTCACCCGGCGTGTTCTGGTCGTACCTCCTCGCCAGCCTGGCGCGCGGCGGTGTCCACATCGCGGCTGCCGGCAGGCCCGCGCCGGACGAGTCCATCGACCGCTCCTTCCTCATCCGCCTCGTGGTCGCGCTCTCGGAGCGGCGCGAACCGGTCGTCCTCCTGCTGGACAACGCCCACGTCCTGACCGGGCCAGCCGTGGCCGGGCTGGACTTCCTGCTCCGGCACGCCGGGCCACACCTGCGCACGGTGCTGCTCAGCCGCGGGCGGACCAGCCTGCCGCTGCACCGCTACCGCCTGGCGGGCCTGCTGACCGAGGTCGGGTTCGACGAGTTGGCGTTCACCGAGGCCGAGGCGCGCGCCCTCGCGGCCACCCACCACGTACGGCTGCCAGACGCCGCGGTGGCCGCACTCACTGAACACACCCAGGGATGGGCGGCCGGGCTGCGGATGACCGTCCGCGCGATGCGACACCGGCAGCGGTCGGACGCCCGCGGGGGCCCCGACGGCCACGGCGACCTGGCCGAGTATTTCCGCGCCGAGGTGCTGGACAAGCAGCCGCCCGACGTCCGGGAATTCCTGCTCTGCACCAGCGTGGTCAAGCGTCTCCGCCCGGCGCTTGCGGCAGAGCTGAGCGGCCGGCCGGACGCCGCCCGGATCCTGGCCACGCTCGCCCGGGACAACACCTTCGTCGCACCGGTGCCGGGCGACCGGACCGGCTACGAGTACGTGCCGGTCATCCGGCAGCTGCTGCGCACCGAACTCGACCGGGAGCGCCCGGCGCGGCTGCCGGCGCTGAACCGCACGGCCGCCGTCTGGTTCTCCGCCGCCGGCCAGCCCACCGACGCGGTGCTGCACGCCGCCGAGAGCGGCGACTGGGAATACGCCACCGTGGAGGTCGTCCGCGGGCTCTCCGTCGGGCAGTTCCTGGTCGGGCCGCGGGCCGCGCGGCTCGCGACGAGCTTCGCGGCGATGCCCGCCGACCTCGACACCGCGGCGGCCGCCGCGGTCCGCGCCGCGC
>DASQDS010000825.1:0-5281 GCA_035634075.1 Pilimelia sp.
GCGTTGACGACCGTGTGCGCGGTCAGCGCGGCGGTCGCCGCGGCGCAGGCCAGCAGCAGCGCGCGCATGCCGGCCCCGGTCACGCGCGCACCGCCTGGGCGCGGCGGGCGGCCACCAGCGCCGCGGCCAGCGGCACCGCCACCAGCCCCATGCCCAGGCCGCCCCAGGCGGCCGACGCCGGCAGGCCCAGGAAGACCGCGTGGGCGAGGATCTGGGAGGCGTACGTCCACAGGTAGAGCGCGTGCATCGGGGCGTCGGCCGGCAGCGGCTCCGGCGCGCCCGCCGCCACCGCCAGGACCGCCATCATCGCCAGGGCGACCCCGAGCCAGCCCAGGTAGTTGCCTACCGGGACGTCGGGCACGCCGGGCAGCGCGGGGCTCGGGTCCACCCACGTCCAGTAGCGCTCGGCGACCATCTGCGGGTCGAGGAAGAGGTCCCAGGCGGCCAGTCCGACGCCGGCGACCGCCACCCGCGCCGGCGTGCCGCGGGCGATCCGCAGCGCGGCCAGCCACGCCGGCCAGGCCATCCACGTCCAGGCCAGCGGGATGACCAGCGGCACGCCGGCCAGCTTGGGGCCGAGGGCGCCGGTGTACGTGTACGCGCCGAACGGCACCCCCGAGGCGACCCCGAGCGCCTCGACCGCCAGGCCGCCCCCGGTCGTCACCGCCACCAGCGCGACGGCGGTCCGCGCGCCCCGGGTGTGGGCCGCGTGCGCCACCGACAGCGCGTACCCCAGTACGACCGTCGCCACCACCAGCCCGGCGCGGGCCCGCCCCGCGGTGAGCGGGTAGCCGATCTGCACCGCGACGAGCGCGGCCAGCAGCAGCCACGGCGCCCGGCGGCTCATCCCGGGCCGGCCGGCTTCTGCGGCCTGGCGGGCGTCTGCGGGGTGCCCGGCTGGTCGGGCTCCGCCCGCAGGGGAAGGGACCGGCCCAGGACCGCGAACGCCCGCTCGTCGCCGGGGAACTCGAAGTCGCGCAGTACGTCCACGAAGCCGAACCGCCGGTACAGCCGCCACGCCCGGGAGGTCAGCTCGTGCGCCTCCGGGGTGGACAGCAGCGCGTGCGAACCGGGTGCCATGTCCAGCAGCGCGCGCAGTTGCCGCGCGCCCACGCCGTGGCCCTGCGCCGCCGGCCGCACGTGCAGCTCCACCACCTCGAAGCAGTCGACCAGCCAGCCCCGCTCGGGCTCGGCCAGCGCCGCGCGCACCTGGTCGTGCCACCACTGGCCGGGGGCGGAGGTGTAGCCGTAGCCGAAGCCGGCCACCCGCCCGTCGTTGGCCAACGACGCGACGGCCCGGAATCCGCGCCGCCGGACGTGGGTGGCGATGTAGCCGCGGCGGGCGCCGAGCAGCTCAGGGCGGTACCCCATCGCCTCCCCGTACACCGAGACCACGTCGTCGAGCCGGCGGGCCAGGTCGACCGGGGTCCACGCCACCAGCCTCATGCCCGGTCGTCCCCCTCTGCCACCCAGCCCAGCACGGACCGGTCCCCCCGGATCCCGAGCACCGCGAACCGGGCGAACAGCTCCTCCGCGTACCACCCCTGGGTGGGCGTGCGGGTCACGACGGCGCGGTGCTCGGGCTGACGGTACGCGAACCGCACGAGGTCCGCCGTGTCTCGCCACACGCTGACGGTGCCCTGCCATCCGATCGGCGCCTCACCAATGCCGAAACGGGCGAGGAGGCCGGGCGCGCCCCGCAGCTCCGCCACCACCGGGGGGACCGCGCGCCAGAACGTCAGCGCCCGCCGGGGGCGCAGCCGCGCGCGGGTGAGCGCGAGGACGGGCCGCCGTCCTTGTTCTCCGGGTCCCGGTCTTGGGGTTGGCGCTGGCCCGGGCCCGAAGGGGTCCTGGCCGGACCACCTGCCGCGGCTGCTCAGGGGGGCCAGGTGCACCGTCGCCGCGTGCCGGGCCAGGCGGGCCCAGCCGCCCGCCACCGGCCCGGCCTCAAAACGCGCCAGCGCGGCGGGGTCGGCCCAGACCGCCAGCGCGGCGTACCGGGTGAGGTCCGCGTCGGCGGGGCCGAACGTGTCGCCGGTGCCGGTGCCGAGCAGCTTGCCGAAGCGCAGCCCGGGGATCGCGCGCAGGCGGCGGGGGTCGGCCGCCATCCGGACCAGCGCGGCGGGCACGGCCCGCCGGGGCACCCGCCAGACGTGCAGGCTGACGGCGCCCGGGGCCGCGGGCTCGCTCGTGGGTTCGGTCATCCCGCCGTCATTCGACCTCGACGGGGCTGCCGGCGGTGACCCGCACCAGCTCGGCATACGTGGTCGGGAACACCGCCCGCGGCACCCCGCCGGCCGCCCAGATCTCGGCGTACGCCGCGAGGTGGGTGTCGACCAGCGTGCGGACCGGTCCCGGGTGGCCCAGCGGGGCGACGCCGCCGATCGGCTGCCCGGTGTGCTCCCGGACGAACTCCGGCGTGGCGCGCCGCAGCCGGGCCACCCCCAGACCGGCGGCCACCTTCGCGGTGTCCACGCGGTGCGCGCCGGAGGTCAGGACGAGCACCGGATCCCCGTCCGCGTCGAAGATCAGGGAGTTGGCGATCTGCCCCGGCGTCACCCCGAGCGCCGCGGCGGCGGCGGCGGCGGTGTGCACGGCGTCCGGCAGCATCCGCACCCGGCACGGCCCGCCGGCCGCGTCCCGGGCGCCGGCGGCGGCCAGCGCGTCCTGCACCGCGCGCACGATCGGATGATGCTCCAGGCCGTCCATCTTGCCCGCGTTCATGATCAGGTACGAATGGCGGGGTCATGGCCCCCGGGTCCTTCGCGATCATCCCGATCGTCCGCCATCGCCTCGGCGGCGACGGCGCAGTCGGGTCGTCGTACCAGCGGCCGCCGCGGCGCGAACGGGCGTGCTGGCGGGCGGCGTGAGCGGGAAGGATCAGTGCGGCCCTGACCCCACCGGTCCTCGCCGGTCGTCGAGGGCTGTGGGGGTGGGCAGGATCGCGTCCGGGGGTGGGGGTGGGGGCTGCTCGGCCGGCGCGCTGATCCGTGCGGTCTCGGCGAGCGCGACCCCGAGCAGGACGAGCGCGCCGCCGCCCAGTTGGGCGGTGTTCAGGGCCTCGCTGCCGCCGAGGGTGAGCCAGGCCACCATGGCGGCGAGCACCGGCTCCACCATGCCGATGATGCCCACGCTGGTCGCCGGCAGGTGGCGCAGCGCGCCGGCGACGAGGAGGTACGGGGCGACGGAGCCCAGCAGCACCACGTACGCGCAGAGCAGCGCCACGGGGACGCCCTTCGTGCTGCCCGCCAGCGGGGCCCAGCCCGCCGTGCCGGCCGTGACCGCCCGGGTCGCCAGCCCGGCCACGGCCGCCACCGCGAAAGCCCAGGTGGTCAGGGACAGCGTGTCCCGCTCGCGGACGCCCCGGGCCCCGAGGACGTAGTAGGCGGCGAGCAGCACTGCCGCCGCGGAGCCGGCGAGCACGCCGACGCCGTTGAGCCGGGTGTCGCCCCACACCTCGGCGACGCAGGCCAGGCCCGCGAGGCAGAGGGCGAGGCCGGCCCACAACCGGCCGCGCACCCGCTGCCGCTGGCCGAACCGGGCCCACAGCGCCACCAGCAGCGGGGCGGTGTATTCGAAGAGCAGGGCGATGCCGACCGGCAGCCGCGAGATGGCCAGGAAATACAGCATCGGTACGGCGAAGAAGCCCGTGAGGCCGTACGCCAGGAGAAGCGGCAGCTCGCGGCGGGTGAGCGCCAGGCGGCGCCGGCCGGGTCGCAGCGCCAGGCTGAGCGCGAACAGCGCGGCGGCCGCCCCGGCCGCCCGCAGCGCGGTGAGCTGGTGGGCGGTGAGGCCGGCCTGGAGGACGAGCTTGGACACGGTCCCGTTCACGGCGAACAGGGCGCCGGACGCGATGACCATGGCGACGCCGATGGCGGGGCGCGCGGTCCGGGTGATCATGGCCCGAGACTACCGCCCGGATCCTGATCATGGACGCGCCCGCCGATCGTGGGTTGCAAATGTGCAAGATTGCGGCAAAGGACGCGGGCTGCGATGCTTCGGGCGGTGGCTGTGGTCACCCGCCGCGTCCACTGTGGTTATTCGGCGCTGTGCTCAGTGGCGCTTCGCTCAGTCATCGTGGCCGGCGTGACGTGCGGGCCGAGACGGGTCATCGGTTTGGCGGCCACGGACCCGTCCCGGCCCCGAGCCGAGAGGACGCACCCATGGACGCGGACCCGCCCGACATCCCGACTGTCTACCACACCGGAGGGCGGCGCCCCTTCGATCCGTGGTCGCCGCCCGAGCAGCCGCCGGCCGCCTGTGTGGATCCGGCCCTGTGGCGGCTGGCGTACGCGTTGCACCGCGCGCACCGGCCCCGCTCCGACGGCCGGTGCGGGTGCGCCGAGCGGCACCCGTGTGCCACGTGGTGGCAGGCCGTCGCCGGGTTGGCCGGCGCCTGCGCGGACATCACCGGTGATCCGCGACCGTTCGCGCTGTGTGACCGCGACGGTGATGTGCTGGCGTACGGGATGACGCTGCCGGACGCCTCGGCGGTGACGGTGGAGTGGTCCGGCGGGCGGCTCGGCGCCTTCGGCGTCTGGTCGTCACCGGCCGCGCCGGCGCGGCTCTGGGGGTGCGGCATCGCCTGGTACGGCCGGCCCTCGGCGCAGCCTCCCACCCCCCGCTGACCAGCGTCTTTCCGGCCCACGCCCCCGACCGCGACGCGCGCGGCCGGGGGCGTTGCGGTTTTGTCGTACCCGAGGTTTACTGTGATGGTAGTTCGAACGACTGTTCGAACGATCCGGGTCGGGGGAGTGAGGGCTCGCCGGACCCGGGGGAGGAGCGCCGTAGCCGAGGCGCCGCGGAGCAGCGGCATCGGCGTCACTCCAGCGGTTTCGCGGACCGCACGGGTCACCGGACATTCGCGGGTCCGATGCCCATTGGCGGGACCGTTGCCCGCCTCCCCCGACCCCCGGGCGGCGGGCAACGGTCCGGCTGGCCGGGTGTGGTGTGGGGAAGCGTCACGCCCGGTCGGCACGCCGCTGCGTCTTCCTCCGCAGCGCGTACGGCCCGGCCGGACGACGGCCATGCCCAAGGTGGCTCACTGCCGAGGAGAAACGATGCCAAGCACCACGGTCCCCACGGTCCCGGCCCACATGCTGCCGCACCGGACGCCCGCCCAACTGCTCGTGCTCGCCCGCCGCGGGCTGGCCGAGGCGGCGGAGACCCGGCCCGACGGCCTCCGGTACGCCGCCGCGCACCTGGCCGCCCTGCGCGCCGCCGCCGCGGTGCTCGCCACCCGGGCCCGCCCGGCGGCCGGGCGGCGCCACCGGGTCACCAG
>DASQDS010000826.1:0-1653 GCA_035634075.1 Pilimelia sp.
GGCACGGCCTTGGTCGGCGGCATCGCCGAGGCCGCCGTGCGGGTGGTCGGCGCCCCGGTGGGCGTGGCGACCGCCGGCGCCCCGGCGGGCGTCGTCAGCAGGGCTGCGCCGAGGGCGATGCTGTGCTCCGGGTGCGGGTCCAGGGCCACCGGGCGGCCGAACTGGGCACCCAGCACCTGGCCGACCAGGGGGATCCGGGAGGAGCCGCCGGCGAGCAGGATGGACTTGACGTCGTCGGGGGCGACGCCGGCCGACTGCAGCGCGCGGCGCAGCGCGCCCACGGTGTCCTGCAGCGCCGGTGTGATCATCGCTTCGAACTCGCTGCGGTTGAGCCGGACGCGGGTGTGCAGGCCGGGCAGCGCGACCGGGATCATCACCTCGGTGTCGTACGAGAGCGCCTCCTTGGCCTCCACGCAGTCGCGGCGCAGCCGGGTGAGCGCGGCGGTGGCCGCCTCGTCCTCCGGGTCGAGGCGCAGCACCGCGCTGCCGAGGGTGGTCATGACGTGGGCGAAGACCGCCTCGTCGAAGTCGATCCCGCCGAGCTGCTCGATGCCCTCCGGGTCGCCCATCAGCGTGAAGCCCGTCGCGGTCTTGCGTAGCACGGCCGCGTCGAAGGTGCCGCCGCCGAGGTCGTACACGGCGATGATCTCGTCTGGCTGCATCCGCTCGCCGGCCGCGAAGTGCACCGCCGCCGCCTGCGGCTCCGACCGCAACGAGACACTGTCGAGCTCAGCGAGCCGGACCGCCTGCTCGAGCAGCTCCCGCTTGTACGGGCCCCAGTTGGCCGGGTGGGTCACCGTCACGGCCGAGGGCGGCGCCTGCTGGTGCGCCGTCACCGTCTGGAGGACCTGGCTGAGCAGCCGCGCCATCAGCGCGTGCGCCGAATACGGCGCACCACCGACGAGGATGGGCACCGGGTCCCCGACCCGGCGCTTGAACTCCCGGGCGAGCCGGGCGGGCTCTACGGCGCCGCGCCGCTCCGCGGCCTCGCCGATGACGACCTCGCCGTCCGCCCGGACGAAGACCAGAGACGGGATCTCGGGCCGCCGGCCGCCCAGTTGGACCACCTCGACCCGCCCGCCGATCCGCACCGCGGCAGCCGTCCTGGTGGTGCCGAGGTCGACCCCCAGTCCGTACTCCACAGCCCTCCCGCCCCACGCACGCGTCCAGTCTGGAATCTACGGCAGGGCCGCACCCCGCGGAACGCACACATGGGCGGCCACAGGTGCAAACCGCGGTCAGCCGGGCGCTCGGCATGCTGCCGCGGCCAGCCCGGTCCGCCCAGCCCGCCGGGGCTGGCGTTCTCCGCCGTTCAGCACGACCCGGTGACCGAGCACCCGCGACACGTCGGCCACCCCCCGGTCGCTCATGCCGTCGGTCTCGGGGTCCTGCAGGACATCCCGCTCACCACCCCAGGGACACACCACCAGGCCGACGCCTCCCGGGCCGGAGTCCCGCCGCCCGGGCCCCCGGACCCGGGTGGTCCCGCGCCGAGGCCGCGTCAGGCCGGGTCCGGCACGTAGAACTTCGTCGTCGCCTCGACCGCCGCCGCGACCTGCGCCGGCTCGCCACCCCCGGCGAGGTGGGCCTTGCCCCACGCGGCGGCGCTGCGCCGGCTGAATTCGCGCGCCTCGGGCGACGACTCGAACTCGC